>NZ_JBFRBC010000017.1:0-98781 GCF_040932045.1 Microbulbifer sp. TYP-18 | reverse complement strand
TCGTCTTGTTAAACAGCTCAGTTGAGCGCCAGGCTCTAACTGCGGGACGCGTATTCTACACATCCGGGCCACCGAAACAAGTACTTAAACGCACTTCTTCAACAACCCAACAGCCTCTCTGCGAGACCAAAACAGGTTCAAAAGACAAAGCTCCTGATGCCTGCGGGAGGTGTGCATCAGCACGCCTCTCTCTTATTGGACAGCTTTTTTACTGAAAGATTTTTTCAACAAAATCAATCAGTTGGAGCTGTCAGTCGCCACTTCTCAAGCAGCGAGGGCGCGAACTATACGCACTCAGACTTAACCGCGCAAGCACTTTTACGCGCCGAAATGAACTTTCTTTGGCGGGACGCCCCGATGGGGGCAGAGGCCCTTCGCCGCCCCCCCGGGATCGGGCCTGCGCCAGCGACAGCTTACAGCAAGAGGCAGGCTCTGCGTGTCGCCAATTTCCTCCTTCACTCCAACCCGTCGGTAGCCGCTCCCCGCTTGCGCTTTTGCGCGATACGCCACAGCCAGGTGGCCGGGCCGGACAGGGTATAGACAACCGCAATCGTCAATAAGACTCTCGGCGGGTCGATGGTGATAAGGCTGAATACCAGGATAACGGCGAGCATCATCACAAACGGCACCCGACCCTTAAAATCCAGGGTCTTGAAGCTCGCATAACGAAAATTGGACACCATCAGCAGGCCGGCGGCAGCGGTGGTCACGGCGGCGACGATACCCACACCGATGCCCACGTCGGCGTCGTAGCCGGCCCACACCATACTGGTGACGATAGCTGCCGCGGCGGGGCTGGAGAGACCGATAAACACACCCTTATCGACCTTGCCCACTTGGGTGTTGAAGCGCGCCAGGCGCAAGGCCGCACAGGCCGCGAACAGAAAGGCGGCAGCCCAGCCAATCTTGCCGAGCGGCCCCAGCCCCCAGCTGAATACCACCAGCGCCGGCGCAAGGCCGAAGGACACCATGTCCGACAGGGAGTCGTACTGAACCCCGAAGGCACTCTGGGTATCGGTCAACCGGGCGACGCGGCCGTCCAGGCCATCGAGTATCATAGCGGCAAAAATGGCGATCGCGGCCGCCTCAAAATTGCCATTCATGCCAGCGATGATTGCGTAGAAACCACTGAACAGTGCGCCGGTGGTAATCAGGTTGGGCAGCAGATAGATACCGCGGGCGCGCACCCGGGTACCGGCTGCCGACATTTCCTCTTCGATGTGCTCATCGACCGGCAGCCGAATCTCATCGGGCGCCTGTTCTGTTGACGACCCCGCCCGGGCTTTTCCGCCTTCCCCTGTGTCGCTCATGGTATCTCCGTGTCTACACTTCGTGGCAGCCGAGTTTACAGCGAATGTCGACCTTCGGCATAGAACAGAAAAGCGTCGGGGTCAGTATCGGACCCGCTCACCCGGCCCGCCAGGGCTCAGCCGTTGCCCTCAGTCTTGTCGATGATTTTGTTGGCCTTGATCCAGGGCATCATGGCGCGCAGCTTGGCGCCCACCTGCTCGATCTGGTGCCCGGCCCCTATGCGGCGCTCGGCTTTCAACCGTGGCTGGCCGGCGAGGGACTCCAGCATGAAGTCCTTGGCGAACTTGCCGGTCTGGATATCTTTCAGTACACGCTTCATTTCCGCTTTGGTTTCATCGGTGACGATTCGCGGTCCGGTGACATAGTCTCCGTACTCGGCGGTATTGGAAATAGAGTAGCGCATATCGGCGATGCCACCCTGGTACATCAGGTCGACGATCAGCTTGAGTTCGTGCAGGCACTCGAAATAAGCCATCTCCGGCGCATAGCCCGCCTCCACCAGGGTTTCGAAGCCGGCGCTCACCAGTGCGGAGACTCCGCCGCAGAGAACGGCCTGCTCGCCGAACAGGTCGGTTTCGGTCTCCTCGCGGAAGTTGGTTTCTATGATGCCGGAACGCCCACCGCCGTTGGCGGATGCATAGGAAAGCGCCAGCTCCCTGGCCTTGCCGGAGGCATCCCGGTAAACGGCAATCAGGGTGGGCACACCGCCCCCTTCCAGGTAAGTGGAGCGCACCGTATGGCCGGGCCCTTTGGGGGCTATCATGATGACATCCACGTCCTGGGGCGGCTCGATCAGTTCGAAGTGCACGTTAAAGCCGTGGGCAAACGCCAATGTGTCGCCGGCCTTCAGGTAGGGAGCCACCTGCTCCCGGTAGACGGATGCCTGGTACTCGTCCGGGGTGAGTATCATTACCAGGTCCGCCTCCCTCACCGCCTCGGTCACCTCGGCCACACGCAGGCCGGCCTTTTCGGCCTTGGCCCAGGAGCTGGAACCCTCGCGCAGGCCCACGATAATATTCTTCACACCGGAATCTTTCAGATTGTTGGCGTGGGCATGGCCCTGGGAGCCATAGCCAATGATGGCTATGGTCTTGGATTGAATTAACGATTGATCACAATCTTTATCGTAAAAAACTCGCATCACTCTCTTTCCTGTTTCGTATCAACTCATCGAACACTTAAAACTTTTTCGCCGCGGGCAATGCCGGACACACCCGAACGCACCACTTCCATGATGCTGTGCTGGCCGAGCGCCTGCAGGAAGGCGTCCAGCTTTTCTTCGGTGCCAACCACCTGTACCGTGTAAATACTGCTGGTGACGTCGACAATCTGGCCGCGGAATATGTCCACGCTGCGCTTGATCTCCTCCCGCTGGGCGCCGGCGGCGCGCACCTTGACCAGCAACAGCTCCCGCTCTATGTGGGAGCCCTCGGTGAGATCCACCAGTTTCACCACATCGATCAGTTTGTTCAGGTTTTTGGTCACCTGCTCTATCTTGTGGTCATTGCCGATAGTAACCAGCGTCAGGCGCGACAGGGTGGCATCCTCTGTGGGCGCCACGGTGAGACTCTCGATGTTGTAACCGCGCTGGGAAAAAAGCCCAACCACACGGGACAGCGCCCCGGGTTCGTTCTCCATCAGAACTGAAACTATTCTGCGCATCGCTATTACTTCCCTAGGTTCGCTCTGTTTTGCTCAGCCACATGTCTCTCATGGAGCCGTTCGGCATCACCTGCATGGGGTATACATGCTCGGACGGGTCCACATAGACATCGATAAATACAGTGCGATCCTCAATGGCAAAAGCCTGCCGCAATTTATCGTGCAGTTCCTCGCGGCGCTCGATTTTCACTCCCAGATGTCCGTAGGCTTCCGCCAGTTTGACAAAATCGGGCAGCGATTCTTCATAGACAGAGTTGGAGAGCCGGCCTTCGTACTGCATTTCCTGCCACTGCTTGACCATGCCCAGGGCCTGGTTGTTGAGGCACAGGATTTTCACCGGCAGGTGGTATTGGGTGGCGGTGGACAACTCCTGAATACACATCTGTATGCTGCCCTCGCCAGTCACACAGATCACCTCGGAATCCGGGTGCGCGATCTTCACCCCCAGGGCCGCCGGCAGGCCGAAACCCATGGTGCCGAGACCGCCGGAGCTGACCCAGCGGCGCGGCTTGTCAAACAGATAATATTGCGCGGCGAACATTTGATGCTGCCCCACATCGGTAGTGACAAACGCATCGCCCCCGGTGATCTCGTGCACCGCCGCTATGACTTCCTGGGGCATGAGCATGTCGCCATCGGTGCGATAGCGGGGTGCCGCATAGATGCCGTGGCGCTCGCGCCAGTCGTCTATCTGTCGCCACCAGTCGACGATGGCCGACTGGTCCGGCTGTGTTTCCGACAGCGCCACCGCCTCCAGCATCTCGGCGAGCACAGATCGCGCGGTGCCGACAATTGGAATGTCGACAATGATGGTCTTGGAAATGGAGGCCGGGTCCACATCGACATGGATAATCTTCGCCCCCGGACAAAACTTGCTCGGAGTATTGGTGACCCGGTCATCGAAACGCGCACCCACGGCGAGAATCACGTCCGCGTGGTGCATAGCGGTGTTCGCCTCGAAGGTACCGTGCATACCCAGCATTCCGAGGAACCGCTTGTCGGTGCCGGGAAAGGCCCCCAGCCCCATCAGCGTGTTGGTTACCGGATAGTTGAGTTTGCGCGCCAGCTCAGTGAGCAGTTCTGCGCTGTCACCCTGGATGACGCCGCCACCGGCATAGATGACCGGGCGCTTGGCGGATAGCAGCAGCGCAACCGCCTTGCGGATCTGGCCGCTGTGCCCCCGGTCGGCGGGCGAGTAGCTGCGCATGCGCACCTTGTCCGGAAAGGTGTAGGGGAAACGCTCCGCGGGATTGGTCACATCCTTGGGCACGTCGATTACAACCGGCCCCGGCCGGCCGCTGTTGGCGATGAAGAAAGCCTTTTTCACCACCGAGGGAATCTCCTCGGCTGTATTGACCAGAAAGCTGTGCTTCACCACCGGGCGCGAGCACCCCACCATATCGGTTTCCTGGAATGCATCCTCGCCAATTTTGTCGCGCGGCACCTGCCCGGAAATCACCACCATGGGAACTGAATCCATATAGGCGGTGGCGATGCCCGTAATCGCATTGGTGGCCCCGGGACCCGAGGTTACCAGCACCACACCGGGCTTGCCGGTGGAGCGGGCGTAGCCGTCCGCAGCGTGGGTAGCCCCCTGCTCGTGGCGCACCAGAACATGCTTGATCTCCTTCTGGCGGAAGATGGCATCGTAGATATGCAGCGCAGCCCCGCCGGGGTAGCCGAAAATCAATTCCACCCCTTCATCCTGCAGCGCGCGAACCAGCATGTCGCCACCGGAGAGTAATTCCACCGCAGCCCCCTCAAATTTCCCGTTTTGTAGGATATCTATCACCCCAAAGCCCCAAAAAGGCCCTGCAGTGACAATGATAAGCCGGGATTGTAAAGGAAAATTATGACAAATATCAGCCCAAAGGGCGATTTTTGTTCAATCTTTAGGATGAACCTGCCATTAGGGTATGGAGAAGCGCCGTCCGCGGCCCAAAGCGACACGAAAGCATTGTGGCCGGGCAGGTTAAGGTAGTACGAATAAGGCCCGGGGATGCCCCCTGGCAGGTTGCTGAAAAACACTTTTTCAACAGCCTGCTAGAGGACACACCACTGACGCAAGCCCTCGGGGATCTACCAGGGTTAGACGGTTAAACTGTTAAGGCGGCTATGGGATTACCTTCCCAGCCCGGTACAATGCACACAACAAAAAGACTAGACACGGAAAGGGGTAACTCATGCGCATGGCTCTCGTGACTTTGATTGCCGCCCTGGCCATGACCGCCCAGGCGGACGGTATCTATAAGTGGGTGGACGAAAACGGCGTGGTTCACTTCGGCTCCCAGCCCCCGCCAAAGAATAAAGAGGTGGAAGTCATCAGAACACCCAAATCCGACCGCTACAAACAGTGGGAGGCGGAGCAGCAGACACTGCTGGCAACGCAAAAAGCCGCGGAGCAACCGGTCCAGGCCAACAGGCAACCCGCAGTGAAAGCCGATCCACAGCCTCGGCAGCAACAGGCAGACACTTCCCAGGCCGAGCGGGCGATACGCGCCCAGCGCTGCCGGCGCGCCCAGGACAATTTGCAGGAACTAACCAGCCACTCCCGGGTCCGCGCAGTGGGACCGGACGGCGAATTGAGGGTACTGCCGGAAGAGGAGCGACAGGAGCGCATTGCTAAGGCCCGGCGGACGATTCGCGACAACTGCTGATTATATTATTAACGCGGCAATCAAATATTGCCGGGTTAATGTGGCACAAGGATGTGCCACCGCCAGCCGAAGGCTGACGCGAGCCCTTGAAATACAAGCAACTCCGCGCAGTTGCGCCAGTATTTAAAGGGCGACAGTCAAATATTTCAGGACGAAATATTTGACTGTCAAGTTAATAGCGGGATCGGGGCGGCCGCTTCCCGCAGGGCTGCCATGGCATCAGGAGTGAAGATAGGCTGACAGCTGGCTAAAAAACCTTCCTTGGCTTTCCCCAGCCCGGGTTTGCGACCCATGTCCGCAAACCTTCCAGGACAACTCAAGCAGTTACACGCATGATTTGCGGCCGGAACAGGGATGTCCGGTAAAGCGGCGGCATCGCCGCCGGTCAGCCCTCCCCTGTCTCATAGGGGTTCTTACCGCCACCCTCAATCCAGGCATCCAGCTCGGACGCCAGTACCGGCAAGGGCACCGAGCGTAATTTCAGAATCGTGTCGTGGAAATAGCGCTGATCGAACTCTGCTCCCAGGGCTTCTTCCGCTTGCGCACGCTTGCTGCGGATCAGCATCTCGCCCAGCTTGTAGGACAATGCCTGCCCCGGCCAGGAGATATAGCGGTCCACCTCGGTGGTGATCTCGTGCTCCGACAGGGCCGTGTGTTCGCGCATATATTTTAGGGCCCGCTCGCGACTCCAGCCGTACAGGTGGATACCGGTATCCACCACCAGCCGGCAGGCACGCCACATCTCGTAAGTCAGGCGGCCGAACTCCTCATAGGGTGTATCGTATACCCCCATCTTGGTGCCCAGCCACTCGGTATACAGCCCCCAGCCCTCACCGTAACCGGAGAAGTAGTTGTCCGCGCGGAACTGGGGGATGTCGCCCGCCGTCTCGTTGGCAATGGCGGCCTGCAGGGCGTGCCCCGGCGCGCACTCGTGCAGCGTCAGCGCCGTGAGCGTATACAGCGGCCGCGAAGGCAGGTCGTAAGTATTCATCAGGCAGCTGTCCAGGCCACCGCGCCCCGCAGTGTAAAAAGGGGCTATCGCATCCGGCACCGGCAGTATGGTAAAGCGCCGGCGCGGCAACATTCCCAGTGTGTCCCCCAGGGCGCCGTCAACCCGCTTGGCCACATAGGCTGAAAACGCCAGTAACTCGTGTGGGGTCTTGGCATAGAATTGCGGATCTGTGCGCAAATACTGCAGAAACGCCGGCATATCGCCCACAAATCCCGTCTGTCCCTTCACCACCTCCATTTCTGCACGGATTCTCGCCACCTCTTTCAGGCCGCGCTGGTGAATCTCTTCCGGGCTAAGCGCCAATGTGGTGTAGGCCTTTACCTGACTGCGGTAAAAAGCGTCGCCCTGGGGCAGATCCTGGACGGACAGCGTAGTGCGGGTCTCGGGCAGGTATTCGTCCACGAAAAATCTGTGCATGCCGCGATAGGCCGGAATCACTGAAGCGCGGATCGCCTTGCGCGCCTCCGCCTGCAGCTCCCGCTGCAGATCAGCCGGAATTGAATCGGGCATGGACTCCATGGGGCTCCAGAATGGATTGTCGGAACCCTCCTGCATATAGGGGGCAAAGGACTGATCGCGCCCCTGCAGAGTCACTCTCGGCACACTGTAGCCCCGCGCCAGGCCCGCGCGCATATTCTCCATTTGCTCTGAAAAGAAACGCGGCAAGTCTCCCATGCGCGCAATATAGCTGCGATATTGGCCTGCATCGGCCAAACTGCCGCGAGGGGAGAGGTGCGTCCAAAACAGGGAATCGGAATTAAGCGGTGCCTCATAGGTGCGGTAACGCACCTCCGCCAGGCGGGACTCGATTATCTGGCGGAAAACCGCCGCGTTGATACGCTCTTCATGGCTGAGCTCCCGCAAAGGTATTTGCTCCAGCTCCGCCAGTGCCGCCTCCCAATAGCGCCGCCGCGCCTCCTGGGAAGCGGCGTCCACTGATGGAAAGCGATTACCCGGCAGCCACTCCCCATCCGCATCCTTGACCATTGCATTCTGCTGCTTGCGCCAGTCGTATTCGGCTTTGTACAACGCCTGCAGACGCCGATCCGCCGACTCACCACTATCCTCCTTGGCAACCGCAATTCCGAACGGCATAAAAAACGTCGCAAAAGCGGCGACAATCATTACTTTCCTTGATCGACTCTGCTTGGATATAAGCAAACTGGACATAAGTGGGGCTCCGGAAATCATAGTGACTCCCGGGACACCATAGGAACCACTGGCGCACCGGGTCGCCTGATACTAAGCGGACAGGCCCGCATGTCAATGGCAAGGTGTGAATATTCAATCGGCTTGGTTCACATTCAATTCAGTCGATCAGGTCGAGATACCATCGACATTCGCGAAAATAACAAAACTCCAAAACAAAAGTATCGCGAAATATTTAGACACAGAAAATCCTAAAGGGTATCTTTCTATAGGAAAGACCGGGATCACAATAGCCTTTACACCACCCCAGGCTGGCGCCTCTGAGTCACTATGATAAGAAGTGCATCGCATCAACCGCGCCTGCAATGTGATAAGGAACAACTACTGTTTCGGACGGAACCCAAGGTGTTAAAGAGAGTTCAACGGCAGTCGTATTTTTGTCCCATCGCTAATGCATACGATGGGATAAATTGGCCATTATAAAAATGGTACCTCCCGCCATAATACTGAGCAGCAACACAGAGAACAGTATCAACAACAGGTCCTCCCGCTTCTGTTGCGACAGGTCAATATGCAGAAAGTAGCGCCCATGCACGACGATCTGCCACAGTGCGCACACACCGATCACCACCAGGACCACCGAGGCGGGCAGCTTCTGCCAGGCAACCAGACCGAAAGGAATCAGGGTGAGTGCCAGGGCCTTGCCGAAGCCGATGAGGTAGCCTCGCACTTCCCGCTCATAACTGGGCGGATTGTTCATCAGGCAACGCCTCCCAGATAGACAATGGAGAAAATCCCGATCCATACAATATCGAGAAAATGCCAGAACAAACTCAACTGCAGCAACCTGACTTTCACCACTGTATTGGTGCCAAACACCTGAAGCTGAATCAGCATAACGACTATCCACACACAGCCGGCGGCCACATGCAGGCCGTGCAAAGGCACCAAACCGAAAAAACTGGAGAGATAGCCAGATCGGTCGGGCCCCGCACCCATGGCCAACATATCGCGGAAGTCATGCAGCTCCATATATAAAAAAGCCAGGCCCAGTAGCAGTGTAATCACCATCCAGAAGTTTATCCTCGGCAGTGAATGCTTATGTCGCACCGCTAATGCTGCAAATCCGAAGGTCAGGCTGCTGATGAGTAATACCATCGTTTGGGCAAATACACTGCCGAGATTGGTCACATCTACTGGCGTCGGTCCTTCGGCATATGACCAGGGGGTTTGCATGGTGATGTAGGTGGCGAACATCAGGCCAAAGATAATCAGGTCGCTCATGAGAAACACCCAGAAACCAAATACCTTGGTTTCGGCGGTCTCGTGGTCCTCACCGTGATGCTCTCCCAGATTGATACCCGGGTGTCTTAAGGTCCCGGTAATCATGGTGCCGGCTCCATGGCGGCTAGCCCGAGGTTATCCGAGGTGGTTTCCCTGTCTCGCGTTATTCCCTGAACCCGGCCAATAGCATCCAGCCAGTCCCGATGCTCTCGTTCCACCTCCGCGGCCGGTATCACTATCTCCTGATCACTAAAGAAACTACGCACTATTAGCACTAAGGGTAAAACGGCCGCAGACAACACCACCAGCCACCAGATATACCAGGTAAGGGCCATACCCAAAATAGTGAGGGCGATCATATAGATCATGCCTATCGGGGTATTACGCGGCACAGCAATATCTTCATAGTGATCCGGGTGGAGGTAGGCCCGGCCAGTGGATTTCAGTTCTGCGAAGCCATCCCGGGCAGTTACCCGGGGCAGCACGGCAAAATTGTACTCCGGTGGCGGCGAGGGCGTAGACCACTCTAGGGTGCGCCCATTCCAAGGATCGCCCAAGGGTACCCGTGTCTGAGCTCTGTCACGCACACTTACCCAAAGCTGCACCAGTAAAGTAAGCAGGGCTGCGAAAATCAGTGTACCTCCCACCAGGGAGACCATAAATACAGGCTCAAATAAAGGGTCAGTGTAAGTTACCGAGCGTCTGGGCATACCCATCAAACCCACCACATACAAGGGTAGGAAAGTAAAGGCAAAGCCGGCTATCCACAATAGTGCGGCAGCCCGACCCCATTTTTCGTTTAGCCGGTAACCGAATACTTTAGGGAACCAATAATTGAGTGCCGCCAGGAGGCCAAACAAAACACCGGGAATAATCACATTGTGGAAATGGGCCACCAGAAACAAGGTATTGTGCACCTGAAAGGATATAGTCGGATTGGCCAACATAACCCCTGTTACACCGCCAATAGTGAACAGCATAAAAAAACCAGTAAGGTAGATCACCGGCACTGTAAAACGGATACGGCCTCGAAACATAGTGGCAATCCAGTCGTAGATTTTCACCCCGGTAGGTACCGCAATCAGCATCGATGCAATACCGAAGGCAATATTGACGTTGGGACTTTGCCCCATGGTAAAAAAATGGTGCAGCCATACAGCAAAGCTCAATACAGCGATCACCATGGTTGCATATACCAGCGAAGCATAGCCGTACAGACGCTTGCCGGAAAAGGTGGCGACGATTTCCGAGTATATGCCATAGGCGGGAAGTACCAGCAAATACACCTCCGGATGACCGAACAACCAGAAAAGGTTGATGTAGTTCATCATATTACCGCCGAGGTCATTGGTGAAAAAATGAAAATCCAGGTACCGGTCAAGGGCCAGGGTCGCGGTGGCGACGGTCAGCGGCGGCATTGCGAAAATCATAATGATAGCCGTACAGAGCACCGTCCAGGTGAACAGCGGCATACGGAACAAGCCCATGCCCGGGGCTCGCTCCTTGTAAATGGTTACCGCGAAGTTGATTCCGCTCAGGGTTGTGCCGATTCCCGCAATACCTACCGACCATATCCAATAGTCCGGTCCAGGACCCGGATTGAAGGCCCTGCCGGTGTAAGGCGGTGTGCCCTGCCAGCCACCGGTTGAATAATCGCCCACCGCCAGCGATATCATCACCAGCGTCGCACCCGCCGCCGTCAATGCCAGGCTGATCTGGTTTAACACCGGAAATGACACGTCACGCGCACCTATCTGCAGCGGCATCACATAGTTGATCACACCGGCAATAAATGGCATCGCAACAAAAAATATCATGATGGTGCCGTGAGTGGTAAACAGCTGCGCAAAGTGGTTGCCCGCCAGAAAGCCTCCATCCAGGCCCAGAGCGTGCTGGGCAATCATTACAAAGCCTTCGATAACACCCCGGGTCAGCATCACCAATGAGAGAACGATATACATAATACCGATGCGCTTGTGATCCGTGCTTGTCAACCACTCGAACCACAGGGTTCTCCACCAGCGGTAGTAGGTGATCAGACTTACCACTACCACTAACCCAATAATCAAAATAGCGCCGGCGGCGGCGGCAATCATTTCATTGACACTGGGGTTTTCGATCACCCTGAAAAGCTGGAAGGATTCCGGTGAAATCCGGCCGGTCAGCCAGTGCCAGGAATCGTCTGTATTCACGAAGATCCCCTATTTATGAAGTTGCGGCGTTGTATCCGGCGGCGCCGGCACTCGATACAGCACACCTCCAGGCTGCTCGGTCATCGGAATATTTTCACCGGTATGGTAGCGGTCGATAACACTTTGGTAGAGCCCGCGATTTATCCTATTGAAATACGTTATCCCTTCGGGCATTTGTGCATTGGCAAATACCTGATGAACCTGCGCCTTGCTTGAACGCTGTGCCAGTCGTGCGTAGGTAGTTTTATCAAGTCTGACGCCGACAGATCTCGCGTTCTCTATCCACGATTCAAATTCATGGTTGCTCAGTGCTATAGCCTTAAATTTTTGGCCGGCAAAACCGTCGCCGTTAAACTGGGTATTTTCACCTTCAAACACACCGACTGCATCAGCCTTGATATATAGCTTTGTCTGCATACCCGGCATCGTATAGATCTGCCCGGCCAGGGGACTTATGAGAAAAGATTGCATCACCGTATCGCTGGTGAGAACCAGGGAAACAGGCGTGCCTACGGGAAAAGCCATCTCTCCGATACTGGCCACGCCGTATTCAGGATAGATAAACAGCCATTTCCAATCCAAACCAACCACCTGAATATCTAACGGCGTCCGCTCCGGATCGATCGGGCGATAGGGGTCCAAAGCTTTGGTACTGTGCCAGAGCTGCACGGACAACGAAAAAATAATAAGAAAGGGAATACCCCACATCACTGCGTCCAGACGCGCCGAAAACTCCCAGTTAGGGGTATAGCTCGCTCGCTTGTTTTTGTAGCGATAACGCCACAACATCAACGGGACCAGCAGGAAGACGGGGCCCGCCGCAAGCATCGACAGCCAGATTACTCTGATAAAATGCGATTTCTGAGCTTCTGCTATAGGCCCCTTGGGGTCGAGAAAGGATTGAGCATCAGAACCGCAGCCGGAAGTGAGCAGCGCGACTGCGGCTACCCAACAGACAATTGGTACTCTATCCCGCAGTACTTTGAGATAAAAAATCTCTGTTTTCATTTTGCATTCACTGGCCTAAAAATACTCGGCGCATATTTACGGGTGGTCAATGAAACGCTCAATCCAGCGATGAAACTTGTTCGGTCCAGTATAGCAAAACCCTGCAATAAACAAGGCGGCTCTTACAAAAAGCTGATCCACGCCTATCCCGCCGGCAGATCAGCCTGAGTTTGATCGGTATCGGCGCGGTTGCCCGGACAGAGTATTTCGGGCAGGCTCTGGATTGTCTTCTATCATTTAGAGATTCCTTAGCAAGAGAGGCAATACAATGAGACTGGCTGTTCAGAATGTCTATCTGTGCTTTATTCCGTTTAGTTTGGCGCCCGTGTCAAATGTCGGACCCTTTTTCGAAAGGTACGATTTTATTAACTCCAACAGCATGGGCCGTAGCTGCCTCTCATAAAGCCTATCAGAGATTTTTTGCGCAAAACACTTCTTTAAAAATCGAATCACCTGCCGGTTGACTTTCGGCACTGTACGGTAGAGGAAAACGCACCATGGAATGCGGCGTCCCTCTTGAATGTATTTTTGGCCAATGCGCTCGGGCTGTTTCCTGAAGCTTGTTCATCACGAATCCGCCAGCGATTCTGATACTGGTGCACAAACATCAGCAGCAATAGAGAGAGGTCATGATCGCCAGCCATCCCTGAGCCGCCAATCCGGTCTTTCCCCTACTCCATGCCTTACTGCTTCCGAATTCGTTCTGCCAGATATCGAAGTGCTTCTCCTCACCCCAACGGCGCAAGTATAAAAATGCTCCTACACCGGGAGTCAAACTCATTGCGTTGGCGGGGAATTCGAAGCCATTTCCATCCTGTGTCTGGTATTGAATCAGCCGCCAGCGCGCCTGACTGGATTTGAGCGTCACTCCCTCGCCTCACAAAACCCCCTTCTTTTCAAGAAGATGTGTCAGATTTGGCCTGAACTAATCCAGCGAACCGGTGCATTCAAACTGGCTAATTTGCAGAGCCATCAATGATAAAGTCGACATATATGCCGGCCTCATATTGCACCTCATCAAAAGACGGCTCCCTTGATTCACTGTATGCGGCATCCCTTTCACCACCACCAACCCGACTGGCTGTCACAACAATTTCCTCCAGGATCAGCGCCCCCTGGGTAGCCCTTTGCTCCACATTTGATACTCTAAAAGCTACAGGCTTCAATTTCACGCCGAGGCTTTCTTCGTAGAACTTCTTTTGCGCCATTACTTTCTGAACCGCCAATTCCTTGACCTGCATTTCAAACGCATTCTTCTTTGTATGCTCAAACAAGGTGTCGGAAAGCTCGGCTTCCGTATGCTCATCAGCTACTTCAGCCACCCTGTTTAACTGGGATTCATCGGTTATACTGACAGCGATACGATTAACAACCTCATAACTACTCGGTTTTTTGCCAAACCAGCCATACTGTGGGGAAGTGGAGAACTTTGAGCTGTTAATATTTTCAGCGGAAACTCCGGAAGAAGTTAATGCTTGTGTTATCACTTCCCTAAGCTGGCTATTTTTAGCGATGGCCTCAGAAAGCGCCTTCTCTTTCGTTGTTATCACCAAACTTACCAATGCCTTATCTGTATACGCCTTCTTTTCTGCTTCGGCAAATATCGTTACGACCTCCTCTTTCGGGTAGAGGAAACCTCGGAGCTCATCTGGATTTCCTTTTATCTCTGCAATCGACAACGCCTTCAGTGGAAAAATTGCGAACACAAGAAACAATATAAAATTTTTCATAGCCTTCTCTTTGTCAACTCGGTAGCCGGTCAGCGACGGCAAGCCTGCCGTGTAAATAAGCAATTGTGTGGTCGTGATGCCCCAGCTTGCGGGGACATTTCTTCCGCGAAACTGGGGAATGAATCCGCGAGTGTATCCTAAAACTGCATTACGCCCTGTTCAACCAGACGCGCAATCATTGTTGCAGTTAAGGCTTTGGCATTGGAACCAATGTACCAACGACCGTCGATAGTGACTGGTTCCCGACGACCCTGTGCGCAAACGCCGCCCGCCGCCTCAACAGCGATCCTGCCATCGATTTGAGCCAGTGTGGCAGCAGCAGGACGGTCGTTTTTGCTGCAGGTCGCAATAAATGTCTGTACGGAAAATGCCCGCAGCCCATCGTCTGTATGGGCGACAAGGGGTCCCGCCAGGAGAGCGACTTTAAGAAAAACCTTTGAAGGAATCCTGATATATCGGCCACGCATCCCAGGGCCTGTATTTAAAGCGGCATTCCTTCTAAATCTTAAATTGGCACTGGGAATTATTAAATCAGCATATAATATTAGTGTTGTAGACATTCCAACTATGCCGCCTTATGCTACTCCGCTAAAACTACTAGAGCTATAGCGACAACTTCTACTGCGGTAGATATTGCACTTAGTTTTCCGTCGGCCAGCTACCATCCCCACGGCGGCAATTTCAACATGGGTGGAATTAGTTGTCTTAATGCATGTTATGGCAGTAATGACCCACGGGGAGGGTTAAGCTTTCTTTAACCATGGGTTACCGGGGAAAGCACTGCAAAAGCTACTTCAGGCTTTCTTATGCTATTGGGAGCCTGGTTATCTCTTTTAGGCGCCATCTATTTGCTGGTACCTATTTATTAACCTGGCAATCAAATAGTTCGTCCTGAAATATTTGATTGTCGCCCCTGAAATACTGGCGCAACTGCGCGGAGTTACTTGTATTTCAAGGGCTCGCGCCAGCCTTCGGCTGGCGGTGGCACATCCTTGTGCCCCATTAACCCGGCAATATTTGATTGCGGGGTTAATATTTTAGAAGTTTTCGAAAAACACAGAGAAATTCGCTGTGTTGAGGCACCTTTGCAGAGTAAGAATCAGATGGGCAGAAACACCAGCGAGCTTCTCGGCCAATTGAAAATTAACCGGGAGGCAGCTCCGGAATCCAACTCCCGGCCCACTATCATCGCAGCTTCGGCTGGTGTCGCCACCGGGCTGTTGCTGGGCATCTTCGCCACCACTCTGCTGGACGAAGAAAAGCCGGCGCCTCAACCAATCGCCAAAGCGGTCGCCCAGGATTCCACTACCCCCAAAATACAGCCCGCCCCGGTTATTGAGCGTGAAACAGTGCTCAACGCCTCCGGCTATATCACCGCGCGGCGTATGGCCACCGTTTCCGCTGAAGTGATGGGCCTGATTACCAGTGTGGACGTCGAAGAGGGCATGAGTGTGACCCAGGGCCAGGTGCTGGCGCGGCTGGACGATGCCAAAGCCAAGGTGAACCTGGACTTTGCCCTGGCCCAGATCCAGGTATTGCAGGCACGCCAGGCCAGCATCCTAGCCAACCTGGAAGAGGCCCAACGCCAACGGGTACGCTTTGCGGGCCTGATGGACAAACAATACTCCAGCCGCGCCCAGCTCACCCAGAGTGAAGCCAGGGTCGAGAGCCTACAGGCGGAACTCGCCAGCGCGCGCGCGGATATCGAAGTGGCAGAGATCGAAGTGCAGCGACAGAGAGAGCGACTGGAGGATCACACCATACGTGCGGCCTTTGCCGGTGTGGTCACACAGAAAAATGCCCAACCCGGCGAAATCGTTGCGCCCAGCTCTGCCGGCGGCGGCTTTACCCGCACCGGCATCTGCACCATCGTCGACATGGATTCCCTGGAAATCGAAGTGGATGTGAACGAGGCCTTTATAGGCCGGGTCTCTCCGGGGCAGAAAGTGAATGCCAACCTCGACGCCTACCCGGACTGGGATATTCCGGCCACAGTGGTAGCCATCATTCCCACGGCTGACCGGGCCAAGGCCACTGTGCGGGTGCGTATCGGCATAGACGATTTAGATCCCAAAATCCTTCCGGATATGGGTGTCAAGGTGGCATTTCTACAGCGGGAAGCCGAGGGTTAATGACGGGTCTGTTATCGGGAAAAAAACAGCTTTTAATTTAGGCTACAGACAGGCAAGACGATCAATAAAAATACTGGAGGGATTAAGTGATGTCGCAGGACGTATTGTTTCAATTAACGGGTGTGAACAAGAGTTTTGTCAAAGGCAAAGAGAAAATCTCCATTTTTAACGACCTCAACCTCAATATCAACCGCGGTGACTTTGTCGCCATTATGGGTCCTTCCGGCTCCGGCAAAACCACACTGCTGAATATGCTCGGCGGCGTGGACCAACCCAGTGGCGGTGAAATCTGGTTCGATGGCGCGCGCATGGACAACTTGGGCGAGGGCGCCCTGACTCGCTGGCGCGCGCACAATATTGGCTTTATTTTCCAGTTCTACAACTTGATGCCAATGCTAAACGCGGCGCGCAATGTGGAGCTGCCGCTATTGCTGACCAAATTGTCCAAGGCGCAACGGAAACAGAATGTCGAGACGGCCCTGGCCCTGGTGGGCCTCTCCGACCGCACCAAGCATATGCCCAGCGAAATGTCCGGCGGCCAACAGCAGCGGGTAGCCATAGCACGCGCCATCGTATCGGATCCGAAACTACTGCTATGCGACGAACCCACCGGCGACCTGGACCGCACCACTGCCGAAGAAATCCTCGAGATGCTGCAGCTACTGAACCGCGAGCACGGCAAGACCATTGTCATGGTCACCCACGACCCGGCGGCGGCCAAGTACGCGAACCAGACACTCAACCTGGACAAGGGCAAGTTCGTGCAAAAGGAATTGGTGGCATGAGTGATCTCTACTTAATTTACAAGAACCTTACCAGGAAGCCGCTCAGGCTGTTCCTCACCTGCTTTGCGATCTTTATTGCCTTCCTGATTTTTGGTGTCGTGACCACTTTCAAAAGCGCCCTGGATTCAGGTATTGAGATGTCCGCGGACAACCGTCTGGTGGTATTCAACCGTATCAACTTTACCGTGTCGCTGCCGGAGAGTTACTTCCAGAAGGTCGCGACGGTCGAAGGTGTCAGGGATGTAACACACCTGAACTGGTTCGGCGGCTACTATCAGGAACCCGCCCAGCAGTTGAGCATAATGGCGGTAGAACCGGAGTCCTACCTGCGTATTTATTCTGAACAGCTGGTACCAGCAGAGCAACGCGAAGCCTGGATACGCAATCGTCAGGGCATTCTGGTAGGGGAGAAACTCGCGGACATGTTCGGCTGGAAACTCGGCGACCGGGTGCCGATTTCCTCCAATATCTTTTCCCACAAAGAAGGCGGGCAAACCTGGGATTTTGTCGTTGAGGGAATCTTCTCCGCCAGCGACGAGCAGGCGGAAACCCGCATGGCGGTTTTCCACTACAAGTACTTTCAGGAGACTGCCACTTTCGGCGGCGATAACCTCGGCTGGCTGGCGCTAACCACCGAAGATCCGTCCCTAAACGAGCAGGTGGCAAAAACCATTGATGAAATGTTTGCCAATTCGCCCTACGAAACGGATACCAGCACCGAAAAAGCCTTTAACAAGGCCTTTATCGAACAGTTGGGTAACATTGGCCTGATCATATTTGGTGTGGTGTTTATGGCCTTTTTCACCATCCTGGTAGTCGTCGGCAACACTATGGCGCTGGCAATCCGCGAGCGTACCGGAGAGATAGCCGTGTTGAAAACCCTCGGTTTTTCGCGCCAGCGGGTATTCGGAATGGTGCTGTCTGAATCCCTGCTGGTCTCTCTGCTGGGCGGGGCCGCCGGTCTGGCAGTGGCTTACTTTGTGCTCGAAGCGGTCAAAGCCACCCTCGGCCAGTTTCTGCCCAATCTGGTGATGGATCGGGGTTTAGTGCTGCAGGCAATTGGCTATATGCTGCTGCTGGGCCTGCTGACCGGCCTGGTGCCGGCACTCAACGCGCTACGACTGAATATCGTTACGGCTTTTAACAGGGGATAAAGGAATGCGCTCTTTAATGTCTCAAATTGCCACCGTAACGGTGATGAATATCCGCAGCTTGCCCCAACGCCTGTGGATGTCGCTGGCGATGGTGCTGGCCTCCGCAGTAGTGGTGGCGATACTGCTCGCTTTTCTGGCCATGGCCAAAGGTTTCGAGGCCACGCTGAGTGGCGCAGGCTCCGACACCATTGCGGTCCTGACCCGGGAGGGAGCGGCGGCGGAGATCAACTCGGTGGTCACCCGCGAACAGGTCAATCTGGTGGCCGATTCCCCTGGTATCGCCCAGGATGCCCAGGGAGCAGATATTTCCGCAGAGCTCTATGTGATCGTTGACGGTACCAAAAAGAGTTCCGGCACCGACGCCAATATACCGCTGCGCGGCCTGGATGCGCGCGGTATGGCAATGCGCAGTAATATGGAACTGGTTGAAGGGCGCATGTTCACACCGGGCACCAATGAGATGATCGTGGGCGCCGGTGTGCTGCGGGAATTTGACGGTTTTGCAATCGGCCAGGAAGTGCGCTTCGGTAAGAATGTGTGGACGGTAGTAGGCGTCTTCTCGACCGGAGGTGACATCTTCGAGAGTGAGCTGTGGGCGGGCGCCAGGATGATCCAGAGCCACTACAACCGGGGCAGCAGTTACCAGGTAATCCGCGCGCGACTGGAACAGCCCGGCGGCCTGGCACCACTGCAGGAAACCATCGACCAGGAACCGCGCCTGAACCTCGAACTGAAGACTGAAGCGGACTACTTCTCCGAGCAGGGCAAACAGCTGCAGTATATGGCCATCTTCGGCCGCGTAATCAGTTCTATCATGGCCCTGGGGGCCCTGGCAGGGGCTCTTAATACCATGTACACCTCGGTGGCGAGCAGGGCAAAGGAAATCGCCACCCTGCGCGCCCTCGGCTTCGGCAACTTCTCCGCCTTCTGCGGCACTATCGCCGAAGCCCTGGTGCTGGCTGCCGCCGGCGGCCTGCTCGGCTCCCTGGCCGCCTTTGCCTTCTTCGACGGGCTTAACACATCCACCCTCGGCGGCAGTTTTACCCAGGTGGTATTCAGCTTCGAGATGTCGCCGGACCTGTTTGTACAGGGTGCAGTACTGGCGCTGTTCATTGGCTTTATCAGTGGTTTCTTCCCGGCCTGGCGCGCAGCGCGGATGCCGGTCATTGTGGCCTTCCGCAATGAAGCCTAACCATTTGTTGTCCCGAAAGGACAAAACAATAAGGCGTGGCTAGAAAGTCGTAAACAGCACGGGCTGATTCAGGGGTTCGTCCCCATCAGCCCGACACAGCCAATCCAGCACCAATAGTTGGCATAACGTCCAGCCTGCGGTACCGAGCGCCAAAAAGCTTCAGGCGAATACTGGTAATACTGCAACTATGTTCGAAGTCAGAGTGAAGTTTAGCTACGCTTGTTTCGAGCAGGTAATCGGGTAGCAACCTGACTGGCATGAGATCCAAATCCACAAGGGGATATCGTTGACAAGACTGCACCATACGGGAAGCAGAACATTCTTAGATTTATTCTCTCTCAAGCTAAACAATTTAATCGAACAATCTCCATAGCAAATTGGCTGTCGGCCACTATCACTAACTGCCGCAAGACTTAAACCAGGGCAATTTATTCATATTTCCAGGCACAGTAGTCGACGATCTTGGAATTTCATCCTGCAATCATGTGAAATGAATTCCAAATTAACCCCAACATGAATTAAATCAAATAATCTCCCATCAGAAAATACTCCGCCAGTTAGCCAAAAATATTTTCCTTTCTGCACTCCAAAGAATTATTTAATTACTATTGATACAGCAGGCAATATATAGAAGCATTATTCACCCCAGAAAATATTGTCGCAACTTATTGCATGGAATATGCTGAAACCGCTGTAGTGATTATCGTTAATTTTAGCGCAAACTTTTTTATCAAATTCTTTATCAAATCAAGGAATGAATATGCTTAAATTTATAAATGGTTTTGCTTATGTGACAGCTTCAATTCTCCTTATTGGATTTACCCAATTTAACCAGGCTAATGTTTTGGATGGCGATTGCAGCGTCCAACTACAATGCCCGGACAATTCTATTATCAGTTGTGAAGGGAGCAATTACAGTTGTTCGACTGGAGCTAACTATGTGAGCTGTAATGGGCAGACTACCCATTGTAATGACTGTGTCGCTCCTCCGGCGATGGATATTGTAGAGTTTATCCCAGCATACTATCCTCCTGAACACCCTTATGGCCGCTACGGATTATCACCCGGCACAGCAGGGTCTAACTATGTTTGGTCGGTCAACTATGGCGAAATTTTGAGCGGCAATCCCGGAGATTATGTGATCATAAAATCCTCTTCTGTCGGCTGGTTTACCATTACTGTGACTGCAACTTCCACGGTACCTGGCTGTGATAAAACCACCATATTCTCGGAGAATTTTTATGTTGAGGAAAATCCCTTCTAACAACTAGATACAGCAAGGGTGCTAAAAAAGGCATTACCAGCACCCTATTGGCCCGGACAGGGGTTTTCGGGCCGGACATCAAGCGTTTAATTGCTTAACTCTTTTATCTTGGAAGGTTTGTGGACATGCTCCGAAAATCCGGGCTACGAAAAGTCAGGAAAATTTTTTTCAGAAAACCGCTAGTGCTTCGTTTCCTGTTAGATCAGAAGATGAAACTCAATACTGCGGGACCTCGTGATAGTCCCTGCCCAAGTAGAGATACATGGCTGGCACCACAAATAGTGTAAACAGGGTGCCAATGGTCATGCCGGTTGAGATCACAAGGCCCATGGCGAAACGCGCCCCGCCGCCGGGGCCGGCCGCCAGTAACAGGGGTACCATCGCCAGCACCAGTGAGGCGGTTGTCATCAGGACCGGACGCAACCGGATAGCGGCGGCCTGTTCTATGGCCTCCCGCTTGCCCAACCCCTGCTCCTGCAGTTTGTTGGCAAATTCCACAATCAGGATGCCGTGCTTGGAAATGACCCCAATCAGAGTCACCAGACCCACTTGTGTGTAGATATTCAGCGTGGTCAGGCCGAGGCTGACAAATATCATGGCGCCACACACACTCATGGGGACGGTCACCAGCATAATCAGGGGGTCGCGCCAGGATTCGAACTGTGCGGCCAGCACCAGGTAAATTACGATTAGGGCAAAGAAAAACGTCACTACCAGTTGGGAGCCCTCAGCCTTGTACTGCCGGGACTGGCCGGAATAATCCACATTATAGCCAGGAGGCAGGAGTTCCATCGCGGCGGTTTCCAACACCCCCAGTGCCTCATCCAGTGTAATACCCGGACGCGGCACGCCGGATATGGTTACCGCATTCAGCTGCTGAAAACGTTTGAGCTGCTGCGGCTCGACCCTTTCCTGCAGAGTAACCAGGGTGGAAATAGGTACCAGGTCGCCACTGCCGGTGCGAATATAGTATTGCTTGAGCTGTTCGGCGCTGAGCCGTTCGACCCGCACCACCTGGGGTATGACTTTGTAACTGCGGTTGTCCAGGGAAAATCGGTTGACATAGGCACCGGACAACGCCGAGCCAAGTTCCCGGCCGATATCCGCCATGTTGATGCCCATGGCGGCGGCCTTGTCCCGGTCGATCAATACCCGCTGCTCGGGCTTGTCCAGCTTCAGGTCGCTATCCACAAAAATAAATTTTCGGCTGGCATAGGCGCGCTGCATGATTTCGCCAGCAAATACAGCGAGGTTTTCCACCGGCTCGGTGGCGCCGATTACAAATTCAACCGGGAGATTGCCACCGGCGGTGGGCAGGCTCGGCGGGACCACTACGGCGATTTTAAGCCCCGCAATATCTGCCACTTGTCCACTGATAATCGCCTGCATCTGGTGGGTATCCCGGTGGCGCAAATTCCAGGAGTTGAGCACGAAACCGGCGATAGCGCTGTTGCTGGCATTGCCGGAGCCACCTACGCCGTTCAACAGAAAGAGATTTTCCACTTCCGGGTGGGCGTCGGCAATAACATTGAACTCCTGAGTGAAAAGCTCCAGGTAGTCCAGCGTTGCATAAGCATCCGCGGAGGAAATGGTCAGCACCAGCCCTCTATCCTCGTCGGGCTCCAGTTCCCGGGGAGAACCCAGGAACAAAAAATAACAGCTGGCCAAAACAATCAAACCGAATACCAGCACCACGATACGATCATCCAGGATGCTGTGCAGGCGGCGTCGATAGCTGCCCTGCATACGGTCGAACAACTGTTCCAGCCACTGTTCCAGCCACGTGCCGCCATCATCGTGCGGCTTCAGTATATTCGCCGCCATCATTGGCGACAGGGTCAGTGCCACCACGCCAGATAGCAGCACCGCCCCCGCCAGTGAAAACGCAAACTCCACAAACAGGGTGCCGGTGAGCCCACCGAGAAAGCCAATAGGCAGATATACGGCGATCAAGGTAGTGGTCATGGCCACTACCGGCCAGGCGAGTTCCCGCGCACCTTTTATCGCCGCATCCCTGGGCGCCATACCCTCCTCGATATGCCGGTGGACATTTTCGAGCACAATAATTGCGTCGTCCACCACGATACCGATTGCCAGAACCATGGCCAACAGGGTGAGCAGGTTGATGGAAAAGCCCATCAGCAACATCAGAAACAGGGCTCCAACCAGGGACAGGGGCACTGCCACGGCCGGGATAACGACACTGCGCACAGAACCCAGAAACAAGTAGATCACCAGAATGACAATGAGCACTGCCTCTGCGATGGTTTTGACCACCTCGTAAATGGAATCCTCGATATACTCGGTGCTGTCGTAGGGGATCTCGCCGATCATGCCCCGGGGCAATTGGGGAAAAATATCGGTCTCCAGTTTTTCGCGCACAGCGCGAATCACTTCCAGCGCGTTTGCGTCCGGCGCCAATTCGACAGCGATGAAGGTGGCGGAGCGGCCATTGAAGGTAACCGAGCTGTTGTAGGACTCGGAGCCCAGCTGCACTTCGGCCAGATCCCCCAAGCGCACTATCCGGTCGCCATCGGCGCGCACTACCAGCTGCCGGAAGGCCTCTTCGGTGGCGATGTCGGTGGCCGCAGAGAGTTCCACCGCAACCATTACACCCTTGGTTCTGCCCACTGCGGCGAGTACATTGTTGGCACGCAGTGCCCGGCTGACATCCGCCGGTGTCACCTCCAGCGCGGCCATGATTTCCGGCTTCAGCCATATACGCATAGCAAATGTTCGATTGCCGAGCAGTCGGGCGCGCTGCACGCCGGCAATAGTGGACAGCTTGGGCTGCACCGTCCGGATAAGGTAGTCGGTGATCTGGCTGCTGGTGAGCACTTCGGAGGAAAAAGACAGATACATGGCGGCGACGGTCTGCCCGATGGCCATATCCACGATGGGATCTTCGGATTCCTCGGGGAGCTCGCTGCGCAACCGGTTTACCTTGGCCACCACCTGGGTCAGCACTTCGTTGGCGTTGTAGTCCAGGCGGACGTAAACGCTAATGGTGCTGAGCCCCTGCACACTGGTGGACACCATGTAATCGATACCGTCCGCGGAGGCTATTTCCTGTTCCAGGGGCGTGGTGATAAACCCCTGCACCAGGTCCGCATCCGCACCGACGTAGACGGTGGCGACGGTAATGACAGCATTTTGCAGTTCGGGGTATTCGCGCACGTTGAGTTCGGCCGCCGCGCGCAAGCCGAGCAGCAGTATAAAGAGGCTCACCACCGCCGCCAGCACCGGCTTGCGAATGAATATCTCGGTAAAGTTCACCGGTTGCTCCGGCGCAAATTAGTCTGACAGCGCATTCAGCGATTTTCCGGCTGGGGATGGAGGTTCTCGGGAGGGGTTATGGCGTCGTTGATGCGCACCGGGGCGTTATTGCGCAGTTTGAGCAGTCCACTACTGGCAACCGTTTCGCCCTCCTGCAGCCCTTCGACTATTTCCACCAGATCGCCGCGCTCCTCGCCGGTTTTCACGATACGCTGGCGGGCCAAAACCGCATCACCCGGCTGCTCCCGCTCTAGGACGAACACTGTATTGCCAAAGGGCGCATAGCTGATGGCAGTTCTCGGCACCACCAGCACGCGGCGCTCGCCGGGCAGCAAGATAGAGACATCGGCAAACATCCCCGGGCGCAAACGACCGTCGGGGTTGTCGATGGTGCCCTGCAGCAGAAAGTTACGGCTGGCGCTGTCTACCTGCGGGTCTATGGCAGTGATCCGGCCGGGAAAGACTTCCCCGGCAAAGGCACTGGTGGTTACGGCAATTGCCAAAGTCACACCGACCCTGGCGAATTCCTGTTCCGGCAGAGAAAAATCCACATAGATAGGATGCAGCTGTTGCAGGGATACCACCGCGTCGCCCGGATTAACATTCTGCCCCAGGTCCACCTGGCGGATGCCCAGCCAGCCACTAAAAGGAGCGAGGATACGCCGCTCTTGAATGGTGGCGCGCTGTACAACAATATCAGCCAGAGCCCGATCCAGGTTGCGGATGGCGTCGTCCAGTTCCGCTTCGGTGGCGACGCCCTGCTTGAACAATCGCCGCAGCCGCTCATGCTCGCGCTCCGCCAGGCGCAGTTCCGCCTCCAGGACCCCTAACTGCGCCGTTTCCGGATCTGCGGACAATTCCACCAGCAGATCGCCCTGATTGGTCTGCTGGCCGGAGCGAAAATAGATTTTGCGCACTACGCCCTGGGCCTGAGTGGTTACCTCCACGCCGTGCACGGCGCGCAGACTGCCCACCGCCGCCAACCGCAGCCGCCAGACCTGGCTCGCGACCTCAGCTGAGGTCACTGTGGCCGGCGGCATAGGCATAGTGTCGAAGGCCCGGTTCATCATCACCCTGCCAAACAGCTTGAAAGCGAAAATACCGCCAAACAACAGCAGGCAGCCGAGCAACATCAGCAGCATGCGCTTGTTTAGTATTCGCCTTGACTCAGCCACACATACTCCGGACAAATCGCCAGCCGGCGCCACCAGAGGCGAATCCGCGCACCCGCCTGGGGCCGCGTTCGTGGCGCAGGACACAGGTGACGCCGAAAATCAAACACCGCAGATGACAGGATAGGTGATGCGGAAGAGCTGGCGGCAAGAGCCGCGAAGGTGGTGGCGCCGCAGGTAATGGCTGGAGGCTATGGCCCGCCAGGGCCTGTTGACACTAACTGAGTTGGCCCTGTTGTGACAGAAATGGTGCCAATCAAGGCACGAGGAGAGAGATTGGGTTGTTCCAAACGAGCGACGAGCAACGAAGGGTGCGCCTTTTTGGGCACAACCCGAAAGGCTTCCCCTGAGTTTCGCAGCCTGGGGCGTTAGAAATTACTTATGTGGACCCGCCACACTGCGCAATTCCTGCCTTGCAGGCCACAAAACCAGTAGCAGCAGAGCTATCTCAGTTAGTGTGGCCCTGGCCTATTTAATTGTGAAAAACCGCCCTGTCGTCTTCGAGATCGGCGTGCACTGTATCACCGGGGGAAAATTTGCCCGCCAGAATTTCCTGGGACAAAGGATTTTCGAGCCACATCTGCATAGCGCGTTTGAGCGGGCGGGCGCCGTACACAGGGTCGAACCCGACTTCGGAAAGCTTGCTCAACAGGTCATCGGTGATTTCCAGTTTGAGGTCGCGCTCCGCCAGGCGCCTGCGCAGATGTTCCAGCTGAATCCCGGCAATTTCCCGTACCTGCTCGCGACCCAGTGGATGGAACACCACCACCTCATCGATCCGGTTGATAAACTCGGGGCGAAAGTGCTCCCCGACCACTTCCATCACGGCGTTTTTCATCTGCCGATAACGGATTTCACTGTCCAGTTCGTCCTCGTCTGCGCCGCTGGCATATTTCTGAATCAGATCCGAGCCGAGATTGGAGGTCATTACCACCACGGTATTGCGAAAATCCACGGTGCGCCCCTGACCATCCGTCAGGCGGCCATCCTCCAGGACCTGCAGCAGAATATTAAAAACGTCCGGGTGGGCCTTTTCCACCTCGTCCATCAGCACCACCGAATAGGGCTTGCGGCGCACCGCTTCGGTGAGATAGCCACCCTCCTCGTAACCGACATAGCCGGGAGGGGCGCCGATCAACCGCGCCACCGAGTGCTTCTCCATAAATTCGGACATGTCGATACGCACCATGGCATCCTGGGTATCGAAAAGAAATTCCGCCAATGATTTACACAATTCGGTCTTGCCCACTCCGGTGGGACCCAGAAACAGGAAGGAGCCATTTGGCCGGTTGGGGTCCGCCAGGCCCGCGCGGGAACGGCGCACCGCATTGGCAACGGCGGTCACCGCTTCGTCCTGACCAATAACACGCCTGTGCAGCTCGCCTTCCATACGCAACAGTTTTTCCCGTTCGCCCTCCAACATTTTGGAGACGGGAATGCCGGTCCAGCGGGATACCACTTCCGCCACCTCTTCATCGGTGACACGGTTGCGCAGCAGGCGCGGCTCCTCGGCATTTTCCACAGAGGCGGCGGTCTGCAATTGCTGCTCCAGTTCCGGAATCACTCCATACTGCAACTCGGACATACGGGTCAGGTCGCCGGCGCGGCGCGCGGCCTCCATATCCAGCTTGGCCTGCTCCAGTTTTTCCTTGATTCCATGACTGCCGGCCAGCTGCGCCTTCTCAGCCTTCCACACTTCTTCCAGATCCGCGTACTCTTTTTCGATCTGGTGAATGTCCTCCTCCAGCTTGGCCAGGCGTTTCTGCGCAGCCTCGTCGTCCTTATCCTTTTTGACCGCTTCGCGCTCTATCTTGAGCTGAATCAGGCGCCGTTCCAGCTTGTCCATCGACTCCGGCTTGGAATCAATCTCCATACGGATGCGGCTGGCAGCCTCATCAATCAAATCGATGGCCTTGTCCGGCAGCTGGCGGTCGGTGATATAGCGCTGGGACAGCTTGGTCGCGGCGATGATGGCCGAGTCGGTAATATCGACGCCGTGGTGCACCTCGTAGCGCTCCTTGAGGCCGCGCAGAATGGCAATGGTGTCCTCTTCCGTGGGTTCGTCCACCAGTATTTTTTGAAAACGGCGCTCCAGCGCGGCGTCTTTTTCTATGTACTTGCGGTACTCGTCCAGGGTAGTGGCACCGACACAGTGCAATTCGCCCCGGGCCAGCGCCGGCTTGAGCATATTGCCGGCATCCATTGCACCTTCAGCCTTGCCGGCGCCCACCATAGTGTGCAGCTCGTCGATAAACAGGATGATACGGCCCTCCTGTTTGGAGAGCTCGTTGAGCACTGCCTTCAGCCGCTCTTCAAATTCGCCGCGGAATTTCGCCCCGGCCAGCAGGGCGCCGAGGTCCAGGGACAGCAAGCGCTTGTCCTTGAGCCCCTCCGGCACTTCGCCATTGACGATGCGCTGGGCCAGCCCCTCGACGATGGCGGTCTTGCCGACGCCGGGCTCGCCGATCAGCACGGGATTGTTTTTGGTGCGCCGCTGCAAGACCTGGATGGTGCGGCGGATCTCGTCATCGCGGCCAATGACAGGGTCCAGCTTGCCCGCCAGGGCGCGCTCGGTTAAATCCAGGGTGTATTTGTCCAGTGCCTGCCGCGCATCTTCGGCCCCCGGGTCATCGACCTTGTCCTCGCCGCGCACTTTTTCGATCGCCGCCTGCAACTGTTTCACATCGCCGTTGGCATTGAGCAGCTTGGCGATCTCGCCGGCGGCGGAGTCGAAGGCCGCCAGCAGTACCGTCTCACTGGCGATAAAGCTGTCGCCATTCTGCTGCGCTTTTTTGTCGGCCAGATTAAACAGCCGCACCAGCTCCTGGGACATACCCACGTCGCCGGTAGGGGTGCTGATGGTGGGCAGCGCATCGAGTCGCTTGGCCAGATCGTTGCGCAGTCCGTTGAGATTGAAGCCGGCCTGGGCGAGAAATGCCGGCACACTGCCGTTGTTCTGGTTGAGCAGCGCCTGCAGCAGGTGTTCGGGATAAATCTGGTTGTGATCGCGCCCCACGGCGATGGACTGGGCGTCGGCAATCGCCGACTGCAGCGCGTTTGTCATTCGGTCTATACGCATTGACGAGGCCTCTCCTTGATTGCGGCAAAGCAGTCCTACCTGCAGCGACGCTTTTGTTGCGGACGTCACTCAGTGTAGTGTCGATACTTAAATAGGGACGGGGGGAAATTTTTCAATGGGTGAGGGATGGCGCGACTTGATCTGCATCAATTTGACGCCAGGATAAAATTAATTTCCCGGCGACCGAACAGATCGTGGAATCATTGGGCACCGGGATTTGTCGCCGCCGGACCTCAGCGGGGTTCGAGCCAGATCAGTGAGGCCATGCGACCGGTGACGCCGTCCCGCCGGTAGGAATAAAAACGCTGCGCGTCCGTAAAGGTGCAGTAACCGCCCTCATAAACCTCCGCTACGCCGAGCCGCTCCAACTCGGCGCGGGCAAGCCCGTACAGGTCGGCGCGAAAGTGCAGGGGTTTTTCCGCATGGGGCTGAAAGCACCGGGCCATGGCTTCCGCGTGCCGCCCATCAATGGCCCGGTCAAAGAAGGCCTCCAGTACCTCGATACCGGTCTCGAACGCCTGCGGTCCTATGGCGGGACCCAGGTACACCAGCAGGTCTTCCGCCGCGCAACCCAGGGCGCTCAGGGTATTGCGCAATATGCCACCAGCCAGCCCGCGCCAGCCGGCGTGTACCGCGGCAACCCGGGTGGCGGCCCTATCGCACAGCAACAGCGGTAAACAGTCCGCCGTCAACACTGCGCAGACTATACCGGGCCCCAGGGCTATGCTGGCATCCGCCGTACGCACCAGGCCGTCGGACTGTGCCTCTACTACCTTGCTACTGTGGATCTGCTCCAGCCACTGCGGCTCTGCGGGCAACCGCAATTCGTCCTTCAACCGGCGCCGGTTGGCTGTCACCGCCGCCGGGTCGTCGCCGGCGTGGGCACCCAGGTTGAAGGATTCGTAGACGCCGCCGCTGTGGCCGCCCGTGCGTAGGGTAACTACAGTGCGCACCGGTTCAGGTGCGGGCCAGTGGGGATAGAGGTAGTGCTCGGCGGTCATTGGAATCCCTGGTAATTTGTTAACCCGGCAGTTTGTTGAGGCACCGGTTCGTAACCGTCCCATGGAGAAGCTTAAGGGGCATCCTCGCGCAACAGCGTCAGCAGCCGCAGCATATCGTCGGGCACGGACCTGTGCCAGCGCATCGTTGTGCCGCTCTGGGGATGCCTGAGCACCAGTTCCTCCGCGTGCAGCGCCTGGCGCGGGAACTGCTGTAACTCGGCCACCAGTGCCCCGCCGGCGTCCAGGGGCAACCGCGGGCGGCCGCCGTAGAGAGGGTCCCCCACCAGTGGATGGCGGATATGGGCCATGTGAACACGAATCTGGTGGGTACGCCCTGTCTCCAATTGGCAGCACAGGAGGGTGTGTGCACGAAACCGCTCCGCTACCCGGTAGTGAGTGACCGCTTCTCTGCCTCCGGTCTCCAGCACAGCCATCTTCAGGCGGTTCTGGCGGTGTCTGCCAATGGGGGCATCCACGCTGCCGCCACCGCTCAGCACACCCTGGACCAGGGCCTGGTAGCGGCGGCCGACACTGCGCTCCTTCAGCTGGTCCACCAGACTGGTCTGGGCCCGAAGGGTCTTGGCCACCACCAGCAGACCACTGGTGTCCTTGTCGAGCCGGTGCACAATGCCGGCCCGCGGCACCTTTTCCAGTTGCGGGGCATGGTGCAACAGCGCATTGAGCAGGGTACCGCGAGGATTACCCGCCGCCGGATGCACCACCAGCCCCGCGGGCTTGTTGACCACCAGCAGTGTCTGGTCCTCATAGGCGATGTCCAGGGGAATATCCTCCGCCTGCCACTCCCCCTGGGGCTCCAGTTGGGCGCGCAGACGCAGGGTTTCACCCCCAAACAGCTTGTCCCGTGGCCTGGCGGTGCGACCATCGAGGGTCAGCTGGCCACTCCTGATCCAGCCCTGCAGGCGGGCGCGGGAGTAGTCGGGAATTAATTCGGCCGCCGCCTGGTCTAACCTTTGTCCAGCCAGCCGGGCGGGAACTTCGATATCCAATTCGAGTCGATCGGTCATTCTGCAAAGACTTTGGGCAGCCCGGCTACTGTGGTTAAATGGCGGGCCGCCGCAAGGGTTACCGGTAAATGGCGGCTAGTTTAATAGGGTAGTGACTGATAATGATAGAGAGAGGCGCAATGCAGGCCTGGAAACCTCTGTGGCTGGCCGCACTGGCGGCGATACTGGTCGCCTGTGCCAGTACCGAGGAATCCGAGGAGGGCCTCCCCTCCGGCAGCCGTACCGAGCAGACCTTCTACGAGGCCGCACAGCGGCAGCTGAGGTCCAGCCAATGGGACCTGGCGATCAACAACCTGCGGGCGCTGGAAGACAACTTTCCCTTCGGCAACTATGCGGAACAGGCCCAGTTGGAGCTGATTTACGCCTATTACCGCAACTACGAGAATGACGCAGCCATTGCCGCGGCGGACCGCTTTATCCGCCTGCACCCCCAGCACCGCAATGTGGACTATGCCTACTACATGAAGGGGCTGGCCTCCTTTACCGAGGGTTCCGGGCTGTTCGAGCAGTTCCTGCCCACGGATATGACCCGCCGCGACCCCGGCTCGGCACGGGAGTCCTTCGCCTACTTTGCCCAACTGATGTCGCGCTATCCGGAGAGCCGCTACGCGCCGGACGCGCAGAAGCGCATGATCCACCTGCGCAACCTGCTGGCCCGCTACGAAATACACGTGGCCAACTACTATTTCAAGCGCGGCGCCTACCTGGCGGCCGCCAACCGGGGCCGCTTTGTGGTGGAAAACTTCCAGCAGACCCCGGCGGTGCCGGACGCGCTGGCGGTCATGGTACAGGGATACCACCTAATGGAGGTCCCCGAACTGGAAGCGGATGCACTGGCCGTATTGCGTACCAACTACCCGGACCACCCGGCGTTTCGCAGTGACGGCAGCTTCGACTACGACTACTACAAAGGCGCCAGTGGCCGCAGCCTGATCCACCGCCTCACCCTCGGTGTATTCGAGAAGTCCGATCCCCGCGGCTTTGACAGCCGCGAGCTGTACAATGCCGAGTACCAGCGTGAGAGTGCACCCCTGCCACCGGAGCTAACCTAGCGATCACCACAGCAGAGGGTTGCAGGGCTATGCCGCAAAGGACTCCGCCCGGCGTCAGCCGGGCCTAACAGATTGCTGAAAAGCCTTCTCCAGCAACCCGCTAATCCCCCGCCTTCCAGCCATTGGTGATGGGATAGCGGCGATCGCGGCCGAAACCCCGCTCGGAGATACGCACACCCACGGCGGCTTGGCGGCGCTTGTATTCATTGCGATCCACCAGGCGCACCACTCTCTCTACCAGGTGGCGGTCAAAACCCTTCTCGACAATCTCCGCGGCGCTGTAATCCTGATCCACATAGAGATCGAGAATAAGGTCCAGTTCGTCATAGGGGGGCAGACTGTCGCTATCCACCTGGTCCGGCGCCAGTTCAGCGCTGGGCGGACGGGTAATGACCGTCTCGGGAATCACCTCCGAGAGGCTGTTGCGGTAGCGGGCCAGTTCGAACACCAGAGTTTTGGGCACATCTTTGAGCGCATTAAATCCTCCCACCATATCCCCATAGAGAGTCGCATAGCCCACTGCCATCTCGCTCTTGTTGCCGGTGGTCAGTACCATGGCGCCCTTCTTGTTGGAGATGGCCATCAGCAGTACGCCGCGGGAGCGCGCCTGCAGGTTTTCCTCGGTGGTATCTCGCTCGGCCCCGGCAAACTCTTCCGCAAGGGCCCCCATAAAGGCGTCAAAAATAGCCTCGATACTGATCACGCGGTAGTGAATCCCGAGCCGCTGGGCCTGGTCCCGGGCGTCGTTGCGGCTCAGGTCCGAGGTATAGCGAAACGGCATCATCACCGCCTCCACCCGCTCCTTACCCAGCGCATCCACCGCAATAGCCAGGGTCAGGGCCGAATCGATACCGCCGGACAGCCCCAGTACGATTCCGTTAAAACCATTCTTGTTGACATAGTCCCGCACCCCCAGTACCAGGGCCTGGTACACAGCGGCTAGGTCCCCCAGTGCCGGAACCATCTCGTCGGACTCCAGCGCGACTTCTCCCTTGTTGCAACTCACCGTGACTGGCAGCAGATGTTCTACGAATTCCGGGGCCCGTCCACAGAGCCTGCCCCGGGCATCCACTGCGAATGAACCCCCATCGAACACCAGTTCATCCTGGCCCCCAACCCAATTGACGTAGACCACCGGCATATTGCCGGCCCTGGCCTGCTTGCCGAGGAGTTCCAGCCGCTGCCGGGTCTTGCCCCGATGAAAGGGCGAGGCGTTGATGTTCAGCATCAGCCGGGCGCCGGCAGCCGCCGCCTGTGCCATGGGCCCGGGATGCCAGATGTCCTCGCAGATGGTAATGGCGATGGGAATTCCCTTGATTTCCACCACTTGTGGGCCATCGCCGGGGACGAAATAGCGCTTCTCGTCGAACACCTGGTAATTGGGAAGCTTCTGCTTCGCATACTCCGCCTGCAGCTGACCTCCGGCGATCAGCCCGGCCATATTGAAGGTGGCACCGGCCACCATGCGCGGATAGCCGATCAGTACTGCACAGGGAAGCTGTGCGGCCCGCAACTGGTCTAGCGCGCTGTCGATCCGACGCTGCATACTGGGCCGCAGCAGCAGGTCCTCCGGTGGGTAGCCACACAGGGTCAGTTCGGGAAAAACCACCAGGTCGGCACCGTGATCGCGGTGTGCGCGACAGGCAACGTCGATCACCCGGGCTGTATTTGCGGGAATATCCCCCACCAGAGAATTGATTTGCGCCAGCACTAGCTGCAAAGTAGACATCTTGGGACCTCGTCACACTCAGGCCGTTATTGTAACGCCTGGCGCGCTGCGACAGCACCGGTAAACCGGTTGCAGGCGGGGAGAACAGCCAACAGCGTGGGGAGCCACCTCTTGACCAGCGCGACGCCGGCCTCCAGTGATGGACTTGCCCTGCAACACCATGAGCTGTTGCGTATTTACTCCGTATATCGGGTAGCCATTGCACTGGTGCTGCTGGGGGTCTTCTCCTCCGACATTGGCAGAGGTGCAGTGGGCAGCAGCGCTCCGGCGCTCTATCTGAATACCGTGGTTTTCTACACTGCCCTCAATATCGGCTGGCTGCTGCACCTGCGCCGACTCAGGTATGAGGGCAGCGCCGGCCAGGTGGGACTGATCCTGGGCTGTGACATCCTGTGTTTTCTGTTGCTGATCCACGCCAGCGGCGGCCTCAATTCCGGGCTCGGCTATCTGTTGCTGATCAATTGTTCCGTGGGTTCCCTGCTGCTGGACCGGCGCATGGGCGCCTTCTTCGCCGCCGTGGCCAGTATGGCGGTGATCAGCCAACAGCTCTACCGGCTGCTGGCGGGGCGCGCCGAAACCCAGGATATAGTTTCCGCCGGCATGCTGGGGATTTTGTTGTTTGCCACTGTGAGCGCATTGCAGTATCTGTCCGGTCGCATCAGCAGCGCCAATCTGCGCGCTGAACAACAGAGTCGCCAGGCGGCCCACCTGCAGCGGCTGGCACAGCAGATCATCGAGCGGATGCACACAGGGGTACTGGTTCTGGACGCCGCCAACAAACCGGAACTGATCAATCGCGCCGCGCGCCAGTTGCTCGGCGACGACTACCAGCCGGGCGGCCAGCGGCAGCAGGCGCTGTTTTCGGCCCTGCGCGAGTGGCGCCGCGACCCCTCAAAGGGCAGCACCGTATTGAGCGACACCGTTGGTACCGAGCTGCGCATCAGTTTCGCCAAGCTATCCCAGGACCAGGGCGACAATTCACTGCTGTTTATCGAGGACAACCGCAAGCTCTCCCAGGCGGCACAGAAGCTGAAGCTCGCCTCTCTGGGACATCTCACCGCATCCATCGCCCACGAAGTGCGCAACCCCCTGGGCGCCATCAGCCATGCGGCGCAACTGTTGTCCGAGTCCACCGCACTGAACCCCGAGGACCGGCATCTCACCGAGATCATCTGCCGTCACAGTCAGCGGGTCAATCAGATCGTCGAGAATGTGATGCAACTGTCGCGCCGCCGCGCCAGCACTCCCCAACAGTGGGATCTCGTCGCCTGGCTGGAACAATTTCTGCCGGATTTTCGTGCCGGCGCAGCGGCCGATATCCAGATCAATCTACTTCTTCCGGCACAACCGGTGTACGCGCGCTTCGATCCACAGCAACTGACCCAGGTCGTCACCAACCTTTGCAGCAACGCCCTGCACCACTCCCGGCTGGCCGGGAAACCCCAGGCAGATATCGCTGTCTACCACAAAGGGCAGAGGGATTGCGCCATTCTGGATGTGATCGACTGTGGCCCGGGTGTGGTGGAGGAGCATCAGCAAAAAATCTTTGAGCCTTTTTTTACCACCGGTGCCGGTGGCAGTGGCCTGGGCCTCTATATAGCGCGGGAGCTGTGCGAAGCAAACCAGGCGACGCTGTCCTGGTGTCGCAACCAAGACAACAGAAGCTGCTTCAGGGTAGAATTCGCCCACGCAAATCGGATTTTCTGACCAAAACGGGAAATCAGTTAACCTGCTGTCCCGAACAGAGATGTTCGGGCCGCAAATCGAACATGTAACTGCTTGTTTTGTCGTGGAGGATTTGCGGACATGCGCCGCAAACCTGGGTTGAGGAAAGCCAGGGAGGTTTTTTTCAACAATCTGCTAGGGGGCCCCTGACTCATTGCCGGGTTAACGCAAAACCATGCCCGGTTTCGATAGGGGAACAGGATCACAATCCGAAGGGAGTCGGGCTGGAAACCCGATCGGCGGTAAATATAGAACAACAAAAGATCAGAAGATTGATGCAATCACTTGCCCTGGTTGTCGACGACGAACCGGATATCTGCGCACTGCTGACTATGACCCTGCGGCGCATGGAGGTGCGCTGTCATACCGCCACCAACCTGCGCGAAGCGCGCAGCCTGCTCTGTGAGCACCGCTACGATTTCTGTCTGACGGATATGCGGCTGCCGGACGGCAATGGTTTGCAACTGGTGGAACATATCCAGAGTCAGGAGGAGGGTGCCCTGCCGGTGGCTGTTATTACCGCCCACGGCAATATGGATACCGCTATCTCTGCGCTAAAGTGCGGCGCCTTCGATTTCGTTACCAAACCCGTCAATCTGGAACAGTTGCGCAGCCTGGTACAATTGGCCCTGCGCCTCAAGCGAACAACCGATCGGGGCGCGGAGAACCAAACCGGACAACTCCCGCTGGGCGAAGCGGAAAATATGCGCCTTCTGCACCGACAAATCGCCAAGGTTGCCCGCAGCGATGCCCCTGTTTATATCAGTGGCGAGTCCGGCTCGGGCAAGGAACTGGTCGCCCGCTCCATCCATGCCCTGGGCGCCCGTGGGGAGCGGCCCTTTGTCGCCGTTAACTGTGGTGCCATTCCCGCCGACCTGATGGAAAGCGAATTTTTCGGGCACGCCAAAGGCAGTTTCACCGGCGCCCACAAGGACAAACCCGGACTCTTCCAAAACGCACAGGGCGGCACCCTGTTTCTCGACGAAGTGGCGGACCTGCCTCTCCCCATGCAGGTCAAGCTGTTGCGTGCGATCCAGGAAAAGGTGGTGCGCCCGATTGGTGCCGGCGGGGAAACTCCGGTCGATGTGCGAATTCTGTGCGCAACCCACCGGGACCTCGCCAGAGAAGTGGAAAAGGGACGCTTTCGCAACGACCTTTACTATCGCGTGAATGTCATCGAGATAGCCGTGCCCCCGCTTCGTGAAAGGCGGGAGGATATTCCCCTGTTGGTGAGCAGGATCATGGATCGCATAGCGGCGAAAAATGGTATAGAAGTGCCGCGACTGTCCGCTGAGGCGATGGCGGCACTGCAGAATTACACTTTTCCCGGCAATGTACGCCAGCTGGAAAATATACTGGAGCGCGCTTTTACCCTCAGCGACCAGCGACAGATCCGAAGCGATGACCTGCTGCTGGAAGAGGCCAGAATGGCATCGGCGCCATCGGTGCAGGGCACCCTATCCACCGCCCCCGGACGGGAGGATCTTTCGGGCCCCTTCGATCCGAACCGATACCCCTCACTGGATGATTTCTTGCAGTGTGTTGAAAAAGAGGCGATAGAACGGGCACTGGCAAAAACCCGCTGGAACCGCACTGCCGCTGCGGAAAACCTCGGCATCAGTTTTCGCTCACTGCGCTACAGGCTGAAAAAACTCGGGCTGGAAGATTAATTGCCAGCTAGCCAACGCTTCCCCGGCTTTTCCCAGCCCGGGTTCGCGGCACATCACATATCAAGCAATTACACATTGATTTGCAGCCCATTGTTAATCCGGAAATTCAATAGATGCTGCCTCCTCTATTGGGTTATCACCCTTTATAAACTGCGCAATTACGCACAATTACTGGTTTTTCAATGGCTTTTGCCGTATTAACCCGATAATTTACCAAGTTGCGGGTTACTAGCAGGCTGTTGAAATTCGCAGAATTTCGACGCCTGGTACCGGAATATGGATGTTCCGGCAAAATCGACGACGCCTAAGTCGTTGATTTTGGGTGAAAAGTGAAAATCACATTTTTCGCTTTTCGTGTTTTGAAACAGGGAGGATGCCTTTTTCAACAACCTGCTAGAGTACAAACTGATACCCGCGTGCTGTAATGCCCTGTGATTGGCTTTTGGGCCCATCGGCGTATGCTGGTAAATCCCCATCAAAGGGAGATATCCGGCATGCACACTCTGCGCAATCTCGGGGCTTTTACCCTGGTTGAACTGATATTTTCCATCGCCATCCTCGCCATAGTGATCGCACTGGCAGCACCATCCATGTCCGACCTGCATCGCCGCCACAGGAATGAATCCACCGGTCGCCAGTTGTTTGACCTGATTTCCCTCGGTCGCGGCAAAGCCTATGGACACGGCCAGGTCTACACCCTTTGCCCCAGCAAAGATGGACAAAGCTGCGGCGACGACTGGGGGCGGGGCGCCATGTTATTTGTGGACAGTGACAGCAGCGGCGAACGGGCCGCAACGGAAAAAATCGAGCGGGTAATGCCGGCACTGCCCGCGGGGGCTTCTTTACAGTGGCGCAGTTTCAGTCCCAAGACATTCCTACAATTTCGCCCCGATGGGCTGACCAACAACCAGAATGGCAATTTCGCCTATTGCCCGCCCAACGGAAAAGCCAGCCACGGCTGGATCATTGTACTGAACGCCACCGGCCGCCCCTACTATGGCAGAGACAGCGATGGCGACGGTATTGTGGAAACCGGCAGCGGCAAAAATCTCGCTTGTGGCAGTGTGATTTGAGTTAATTACAAACCTTGTCCCAGCACAACTCCCCCGCATCAAATTTATTATTTAGGTTACGATCCCAGGCTTTTTCACCACTGGACTTCAAGCTCAGATTACCGGTCCCTGCCTGGGATCCTATAGGTTCTGCAAGCAGAGTGTAAGTGTCCCCTGCATCTGAGACGTCGATCTTAAGGTTATAGGTTTTGTTGCCGCTATCCAGTGGCGATTGCGTGGGAAAAATTGCCGGCGCGCCATCATCTTTATTGCCTGCTGCCGCTTTCTTATAGCTACCATTCTGGGTGAAATGCCGCTCCATGGCCTGGGCCAGGCCCAGCAGGGCGCCCTGGGCATCGGCGCGGTTGGTGGCACGCACCTGCGCCTGGTAGGATGGCCAGGCCACCGCCGCCAGTATGGCGACAATAGCCACCGCGATCATTAGTTCTATCAAGGTGAATCCGCGCTGTTTCATTTGTTTTATTCGCCTCTTCTTTATTTCTTATCAACCCGGGGCCGTATCAATACCCAGGGAGAATAACTGGCCCCGACGCTAGCGTTCCTCCTCAGCGGGGAGAGAACTCCTCCCAGGATAGGCGACCTTCGCGGTCCGCATCTGAAAATCTGTATTTTCTGCAATTGTCGTTAGCATTGCTATCCGAGGCGCAAACGTACTCACCGATTACTTTGTTTTCTCCAAGTATACCACCCTCATTGTCGTCTTCACCGTCGCCATCTTTATCACAGTTGTCACCAGTACAACCTGTGTACTGCTGGCCCACAAAGCCATTGTCTTCCTCATTAATGTCACCGTCACCATTGGTATCGGTCACCGCCTCGTCATTGGACCTGCCAGTTCTGAGGTCGATAAACATCTGAAAACTGGTGCCGCTGGAAGCACAGGGGGTTGGATTGGGAATGGCAGTATTGAAAAGCAAAATATTGTCGCGCGATTTCGGTGGTGTAATCACCCTTTCCCCCGCATAACCGTTAGTATCCACATTTCCGGTGGAAAACTCCATTCTCCAGCCGTGGTGTGTCCCCCAGTCCAGGGTGACGCTGGTTTGCTCGTCTATAACCCGTCGCCCGGCACCATCGGTATCAAGTACCTGCTGTGCCAGATCGCCGGCTTTAATGGAGGTTGCATCCTTCCCCAGGGTGGAACCATTGTCCCACACAGCATAAAAGCTACCTGGCTGGTTATCACGGAGATCCCCGCTATTGAGGTACTGGCCGGTGCCGAACAGTACCAACACATTGGCACCCTCACCTTCGACTGCCGTATTACGGACTACCAGGGGTCTGGCCAGAATGGCGCGGTCAGGCCGGCCGGCTGCATCGCCGGCACTGAACAGGGGCTTGCCCCCATAGACGCCCCATTTCTTATCAGAGCCTGCGGACAAATCGAAGGACCACATATTGCCCATCAAATCCCCTGCATAGACACGGTCTACCACCCTGTCCTTATTGAGATCAATCAACCAGGGCGAGGAGAGCCCATTCTTGCGACCAGTGTCATCGGTGCCAGAGCCGGTGGAAATAAACTTCCAGTCGCCGGCACTCCAGCCGTCTATGCCCTCCTCGATATAGACAATAAACAACCCTGCAACGCCAGTTTCACTGTTATAGCCATTGCCAAAAATTGCCGCCCACTTGCCGTTGTTCAGCCTGGCTATTTGAACATCGGAGTAGGAATAACCGAGAGAGTTTGCATCGGTGGCGCCATTGAATTCCCACAGGGCTATATCGGCGGCATTGGCCTCGGCCTTCTTGAGCTTACTCGGGTCAGTTACGTTCAGGGCAAAGTAACCTTTGCCACCGCCGCGCAAGCCCCCCACCAGTACCGAAGTCCACTCTTTCCCAATGCTGCTGTCGTCGGCGTCAATATAGATATCCGACACCGCCGGGGTCAAATCCACATAGTAGTTGTGTCTATAGTCCGGATGGGTATAGGAATGCAGCCCTTCATAGCGCGTCGCATCCAGCACCAGGGCGGGCACATAGGCGAAGACTTCTTCACCACTATCGGCATCAAAGCCGTGCAACATACCGTCATTGGCGCCCACATAGACAATAGCCGACCGGTTTTGGTTGTCGAGGCGGAACTGCTCATAGGATTGAGCGGCACTGTCGCCACCGAAACTGGCCGGCCAGCGGGATTGCGGCTTACCCACATAAATCGGCGTGGAGTGTACTATATCCCCCAGCAGCTTTTTGCCGGTAAGGAGGTCTTCCACGATGGAAAAGCTGCCTCGCTGGCGCAGGCCGGAACCCTCCCTACTGGTATCGCCGCGTAAATAGGCCAGTCGCTCGGCCCAGAGCCCATCCGCACTGTTGGTGGAGTCATTGAAATTGAGATCCTGCTCGTGGGGGGAATCCTCCGGGTTGCCATCTACTCCGGATGTGGTAGCGGCAAAAGGTACGCCAACACCATTAAAATAGGTAATGATCTCGCGTGAAGAGGCAGATTTCTCAGTGAGCTTTTTCGACGCCTCCCACAGGGTCTTGCCAATCGCACCGGTATTGGGATCGATGGGCTTGGCAATAAGTTTTCCACTGAAATCGAGTGTATCAAACTGCGCCGAATAAATGACCGAGTTCAAATCCAGCGAGGTAGAATTGAAGGAGACCGAGGACTGTGAACCAATCGAATTGGAAAAAGCCTGTACCGCATTGTTGAGGGATGTCACCAGTGTGGAAGCGTTGCCCGCAAACTGGTAACTGCCCCCCCCCTGGGCACCGGCGGACTGCAACAAGGGGTTATCCTTGAGGCTTTCGTCCGCAAAGCCGATAAAGTAACTGCTGATATTGTTTTTTGCCTCCTCGTCGCCGTCATCAAGATCGGGCCGCCAATCCACCTCAAAAAGCGCCTGGGCAACATCATCCAGGGCATCACTGTTCGCAGCGTTATCGTCTCCATCATAGTTCTGGAGATAAGTGGTATAGGCGGAATCACGAGTAGGCAATCCATCGGTCAGGGCGATCACAGTACTGGGCTGGCAGTAGTATTGTATGGCCGGCTTGGCAGTCGTTGGCTTACTAACCCCAGTCGCATAGACCGGACCTGGAAAGCTCCCGGTCTTTGGATCCTTTTTCGCCCCCAGTACATTACCCGCGACGACCTTGGTCGCCAGACCATCAGGGTGCAACTCAACTTTCCGCCCCGTATGGCCTTCAATAAAATAGTAGCCGATATCAGTGAGGGCCTCGGCCAGAGGGGTGCTGCCATCCGCGCTGATTCTGTCAATCTCCGACAACAAGTCAGCGCGCACCGCGTCAACTGAAACACTGTCCAATCCAGCGAGAATTCTCGCCCCGTCCTCACCGTTGAACTGCGCCAACCCAACACGCAGGTTATTGAACCCCCCAACCAGCAACCTGGCCGCGCTTTGCGCAACGTCCATACGGCGCTCTGTACCCTCTTTACCTCTCAGTGCATTACCAGTGCTGTCCTTGAAAGCATCGGCAATGTAACCGCCTCCGGAGAACCTGGAAAAATACCAGTTGAGAAAGTGACCGGTGTACTCAGCGGTACCATAGCTGCTGGTCCAGAAATACTCAGCATTACCAGTATTCGCATATAGTCGCGCTCTGTATTGCGAATTATTGGAAAAGCAATTATTGGTCGAATTCCAGGTTCGCCAATCGCCTCCTGCGCTATACCAGACTTTCCCTGTTGCACGGGCAATCAGGATTACAACAGTACTGCCCACCGGTTCCGGGTAATAACAGCTCGCATAGCTGGCGTTCGGGTCATAGGTTTCATCGGGAGGCAATATGTGATTCATGGAACCCGACGAATCCATCAGAATCATCAGGTTGGATTCCACCCTGCCGGTAGCCTGCAAGGGGACTTCGGAAAGTTCCAGTGGCACGGCGCTGACACAAGTGGAAAAGGCGAAAAAAAAGCCGCACAGGCCCCACAACAGCGACCGGACCGAGAAATTATTCTGTCGTTGGTTAACCATAGTTTTTACCCTAGAAACGCTTGCCGTAGTGACTGACAATAATTCTGCTGGTGCTGTCGGTGATCCCCTGCCCCCGGGCCACGATACGGAATACCCTTATCTCGCCGCCACCTGTTTCCTGGTTATAGTTGCCAACACCAATATCACCCGGGTCCTCCTTGTCCGCTTGGCCGGCCAGCTCAATATAGTAGCGGCCGCTCATGGCATTGCCGTCGGGTCCTTTCATGGCCACAGTGATGGAATTGGAATTTGTATTGCTCCAGGTAGCGGAGTCCAGCAAACTGTCCGGCCCTTCCCCCTCGCGGTGCAGATAATTTTTCGCGCCGAAGTTGCCCAGGGTGATGAAGCCCTCTATTTCCTGTTCCGCCGCTCTTACCGACGCTTCGGCCACCTCCAGCGCCACCTTGGCGTCCCGCGCCGCAAAGGTCATTTTCTCCTCCAGCAACACTGTCCGCGCCGCCGATACCCCCAGCAGGGTCAGCACCAGCAGAATAATGAGGCTGACGACCAGCACCGCCCCTTTTTGCTTCGCCATCCGGTTCATTTATAGCCTCCCCCGGTTGCGTACCTTGGCCACACTGAGGTAGACCTTGCGCAGCCGGCCATCACTGTAAGTGGTATCCACACCATCCAGGTCCTTTACGGTCAGATCATCGGCATTGACGCCGCTATCACTGGCCGCTACCAGCTGCACTTTAATTGCGATCGCCTGCTCCATTTGCACGGCGTTACTGCTGGCGGCCACCCAGCCGTCGACCACTTCATCACCGTCTGTGTCGCGGCCGTACAGAATCTGCAAATCGTCAATACCCGGCACCAGTTCCATGGGGCTCGCTCCGGTGTCCGCCACATACAGGGAATTGCCACCGGCGGCACCACTGGCGGCAATAAAATAGGTGCGCTGGTAGGGTTTTAGAATGCGCGCATCGGCACCATACTGGCGCTGCAGGACTTTGGTGGCATTATCGACGGCACCAGCGAGATTGCAGTTGCCGGTATTGTGGGTAATGGTTTTTTTGCTTGTATCGGTACCAGTGCCAGTACCGGTACTAGCACTGGCACTGTTCCCACCACCGGAAGTACTACAGCCCCCCTCCCCCTGTACGGAAGTGATGCTCATCAGTTCGCCGCTCTGGCAGTTGGTCAATAATACGATTTCGCCAGAAGCCACTTGACACTGGGCGCTTACATGCAAAGCCGCGGCCTGGGTACTGGGTACCATCCGTCCGACTCCGCCACAGGCATCTTCGGAACCCCGCAGCGTCAGGACGTCGGTGCCGTCCAGCACCGTCATGCCGCCGACCGATGCACCGCTAGTATTGTCTACCCCGGCGATCCCGTTTGCGCCGATCTGGTCATACAGTGCCTGGACAGTTGAGTTTGTATAGTCGTCGTCGTTTACATCCAGATGGTTTTCAATACTGTCCTGGTCCGGCGCACAGCCCCAGTAGTCGGCCATACGGATTTCTTTCACCAGCAGGTCGGTGGCAAAGCGGCCGCTCTCCTGCACCCGCGCAAAGGCGGTCTGCATACGCATGGTGTTGCGGTTGCCATCGAATATCTGCAATACGCCCCAAAGCAGGGTTGCACTGAGTAGCAACGCAATCATCAGTTCGATCAGCGACAGGCCTCGCTGCCGGGCAAGAGGTTTTATCGTCATAGTTCCACCACCATCTGAAATGTGGAATTCTCCGTGCCGCCGGCGGCGGTGCCACGGTTGGCACCGGTATGCTGTTCGTTCCAGGTCACGGTGAGGGTTACCCTTCTGCCGGCGCGGGCGATAGTGCCCTGGCCACCGGGCAGATTGTCGGAAATCACCTGTCCCCAATCGAACAGGTCCAGAGTCGCCAGGTTGGCCGCGCTGCAACTCAGGGTTGCGCTGCAATTCGAGCCCGTTTCACTGCCATCAACGGTTTTCCCGTCGTAGCTGCCCAGTTCAAGGCCGTCGGGGTTGGCGCGCATACGCTCAGCCATTTCCTGTGCGGCGAGTGCAGCCAGATAGCGATGATGGGCATTGTTGCCGTTCTTGAGACTCATCACCTGGGTGGCCGACAGCCCCAGCAGGCCTATCGCCAGCACCAGGATGGTGATAAGAATCTCGATCATTGTCGCCCCGGTTTGTCGCTTCATGGTGCACTTTCCTGATGGTTACAGGCTATGCCGGAGGTGGGGCGCAACAGACCCGAGGCGAGTAATTCAAGTGTTTTTCCGTGGTTGCCGCTACGGTCGTCGCACAGAGTGAAAACCCTGCTGCCACCATTGCTGACCACTCCGCGCGGGCTGTAGCTTATGGATAGATTCGCCTCGCTGCTACCGTTCAACTCCCCGCTTACGGCCACGCCGGATGCGGCGGACAGTCGCACTAAGCGCAGCTCCTCACCCGCATCCATCCCGTTGTCCCCGTTCTTGTCGTACCAGACCCGAAGCCCATTGGAGATATTGTTGTCGATGGCATCCACCCGAATCGCCTCGCCGCGACGCACCGCTTCCGCACGGGCAAAATGCAGTGCGCCGGCCAAGTCATTGAAGGCCGCAGTCAATCGGTTGTTCTGGATCATGGTGGTGAAGGAGGGAACCCCGATAGCCATGACGATACCGAGGATCGCAATGGTGAACATCAGCTCCACCAGGGTGAATCCCGCCGAGCGCCGAAAAAGTGTCATTATTGGACCTTATTTGAGCTTTTTATTTGTCTTTGGCGCCCTCCGCAGCGCCGTGCATCAGTTATACCAGCTTGTAAAGGGGATTAAAGTGCGCAGGTCCCCAGTTAAGGCAGGCGCCGACGAATGGCGGAAGTGAGCCGACTAACGGTGGGCAGAAAAGGTTTACTGATTGGCTCAGCCACCAGGCCCTTACGTAGCTTCCTGGACAGGGAGAAGCGGGCATTCTCCTCCCGCCCCGACATTACCCGCCGGCCTGCGGCGCCCAACTATTGCAGACGCCCGCCAAGTCCCGTGCTGGAATCTACGGCTGTGATACCAATGGCACTCGTCCCTTTGAACCGTGCCAGGTCGACATCCGCAGTGCTCTCCACAAGTTTCAATCAAGCGCCGCAGCGTTTCGCCCAACCGGGCCATTCAATGATAAAGCGGATAAACCCTACTTTTTGTGAAAGCCAAAATTAATCTATGCAGCTTAAGGAACATTTTATGCTGACACCAATAATGATTTTAATATGCACCTGATTAATTCAATACTGCCTCAACGGTCCTGGCATGATTTGCATACAAAACCCTAATATCAGATATAACCCGCATCTAACTTACCCAAGCTACTGCATTGGAAAGTCAACTGGGGCACCCAATTAACGTGAGTGCATTGAGCCCGATACACCAAACAAGGAAGCCGGCCTATAATCAAATATATTTGATTTAAGGTGTAAGCCACTGAAAACAATATCAATCCGGAAATTAAAATAAGTTGTCGTGTTAACACGACCGAAAATTATCGTTTAAGCGATAGAAATGCTCGAAAACTTCAGGCAGCATGTTTTATGTAAAAATTGAATAGGAACTTTACATCTCCCATATAACTTTCAGGATTTTCTGGTCTATAAGACTTTTTTATCAAAAAACAACTAAAATTTGAGCACACAAATAATGAAATACATCAAGTTTGCAGCCTTAGCGGCACTAGCCCCGAAAATGGTGTTTGTGGCTTCGCTTTCCCTGCAAAGCGCAGAAGTTCATAGTAATGAACCCTGCCTGGAGCCGCTATCCACCCCCGAACTCGGTCAGCAAAACGAATTAATTGAACCGGACCCCTGTGACCCAGGCGGTGGCGGTGGCGGTGGTGGCGGACCCTATGGCCCACCCAGCACTCCCGCGTCAATAACCTATCCAGCCTACACCAATACTGATTCTATAAAGGTCAGCTGGGCTGCCAGTTATGGGGACGGCTATCCTGTAAGCTATGAGCTTTACGAAAGTAAAAATAATGGGGGTTGGGTAAATGTCTATACAGGCTCTTTTCCCAGTCGTGTGCTGAACAACAAGACTGAGGGAAAGTACCGGTATAGGGTGCTGGCCAAAAACTCCATCTTCAGCAGCTCTTATCGCTATGGAAATTACTCCCTCATCAATCCCAGACAAAAATCCAATCTGTACTTAAAATATCCGACCACAATGAGTACGCTGGATTCACAAAACTATCAATTTCGAACTGTAAATTCAGCAGCCAAAACAGGGTTGAAAAGGGAATACCCGGAAGGCCAGAGCAGCTCAATGAATACGCCTGAGGGACGATTCTATTTGGGCAATGGCTTTGATGTGGTTAGAGGCTCCTTAAAGGAAACCTGTTTAGATGTAAATCACCCGGATTTTGTCATCACGCAAACACCAGCTTCTCAGGCAAGCACCTTTAATATCAGCTACGTAAACGATAATCGACATCTGGCACAGCTGCTGGATGTTTCCTCTTCTGCGCAAATTGGTTTTTCTTCACATGACATCGATTTGGGCCTGTCCGGCGAACAAGAGCGCTATGTCAACTCAGTTTCGGACGAAACCTATGTTCGATATGTGGTTAAAATAAAAAACAGGCGCGAATCCTGGAATCTGAGTACACCGGTAGATGCAATCCATCCGTTATTGGTCAACAACGTATTGTCGCCCAATGATGACGAAGCCAAAGCAGACTTTAGAGAGCGTTGCGGAGACAACTATTTAAGCGGTGCCAATATCGGCTCGGCACTGTACCTGGTGTTTAAATTCAGTGCCAAGGCATACAGTTATCAGGAGCGGGAAAATAAAAAGGCCGAACTGAGCTTGGCGATAGGAGACGTTTTCCAAGCTAGTGGCGCTGCGGATTCTTCATCATCGCTTACGGAAACTCTAAACAGGTTGAATGTGGAAGTAAGAGGAGAGCAGATTGGAGGCCCGCCCGGCGTGGCCGCTGCGATTGCGCTCAATGGTTCAAATGTTGTAGACAAATACAATCAATTTGTTCAGGATTCCAATTCTTCAAATTGGGCGGCAGTGGATTACTCCACCAATAATTATCAGCGCCCAACCGTGTACAATGCGTATGCCCACAACCAAATATTCGCCGATTACACCGGAAACCAGGGTCCTCTGGCACAAATGCGGCGCTGGCTGGACATCAGTGTCCAGCATAGGGAGCGTTGCGATCTTTACGGTGGATACAACAAAAACCCGCCAAGCCAGTGCCACACTTCAATCGGTGAAATCAGCACCGCTATGGACTCGTGCCTAAACACTCGTGAATGGGGCCAATGTGTGCATCCGCACCAGTACAATACGGGCAGCCCCACCACCACAGCACAGGGAACCTACCTCTTGGGCTGGCTTTCAACCAATGTTAAAAAGCTCAATGAAGACATCAATACAGAGGATTGGGACCATCACGTGTACCGTACCTATTTAAATGTCGATGATAAAACCTGTTTGAAAAATTCCCAGTGCTTCTTAAATCCATACCGGGGTAGCGGGCCCGGGATCGGCAAGGGATTTCACGTTTTCAACTACTACTATGACAACCCCAGGGGCGGTTCCAGAAGCTACTCGACATACGCCGGGTACTGTGCGAGGACTCAAGTGCATCTGGATACCGCGGACGGGTTTTGGGGTGACACCACGGCAGATTGGGAGTACTCGGTTACGGTGGAAGGCTTATGTCCTGAAACCGAAGATTTTCTTGTAATCCCTTAACCCAAAGCACCGGAAGGGTTTGCGGACATGCACCGCAAACCCGAGTTGAGGAAAGCCATGGAAGGTTTTTCGAAGCTGTCAGTGGCAGCATCCCGCCGGGGTGCTGCCACTGGGTTTTAACGCAATTCCCTGGGCAGGGAAAAACGGACATTCTCCTCCCGCCCGGACATTTCCCCCGGGGCCGCTGCACCCAGCTGTCGCAAACGCTCGATCACACCCTGCACCAGGATCTCCGGCGCCGATGCACCGGCGGTGATGCCGATGGCCCTCTTCCCCTCCAGCCAGGCCGGGTCGACATCCGCCGCGCCGTCCACAAGTTTCGACTCAGCGCCGCAACGCTCCGCCAGCTCCCGCAGGCGATTTGAGTTGGAGCTGTTGGGGCTGCCCACTACCAGCACCAGATCGCTTTCCAGGGCCAGCTGCTTGACCGCATCCTGGCGATTCTGGGTGGCATAACAGATATCGTCCTTGCGGGGACCGCGGATACTGGGAAAACGCGCCCGCAGGGCGTCGATCACCCGCGCCGTATCGTCCATGGAAAGTGTGGTCTGGGTGACAAAACTCAGGTTGCTCTCGTCCCGCACCCGCAAATTGGCCACGTCCGCCTCATTCTCCACCAGGTAGATGCTGCCACCGGTGCTGTCGTCATACTGGCCCATGGTACCCTCCACTTCCGGGTGGCCGGCGTGACCGATCAGGATACATTCGCTGCCTTCGGAGCTGAATTTGCTCACTTCGATATGCACCTTGGTCACCAGGGGGCAGGTTGCATCGAACACTTTCAGGCCCCGCTGGGCCGCTTCCCGCTGCACTGCCTTGGACACACCGTGAGCACTGAAGATCACTATGACATCGTCGGGCACTTCCGAAATCTCGTCCACGAACACAGCGCCGCGCTCGCGCAAACTGTCCACCACAAACTTGTTGTGAACCACTTCGTGACGCACGTAAATCGGCGCCCCGAACACGTCCAGCGCGCGATTGACGATATCGATGGCGCGGTCTACGCCGGCGCAGAAGCCGCGGGGGTTGGCGAGGAGAATTGCTGTCATCAGTTCACCGAGGCCACTTCTATAATCTTTACCTGAAAAATCAGCGTCTGGTCCGCCAGCGGGTGATTGAAGTCCACGGTGACCTCATCCTCGCCCACAGCCTGGACCACGCCGGGCAGTTCGCCACTGCCATTGTCAAACGAGATTACCAGGCCCGGCTCCAGCGCCATATCCGGCGAGAAGTGGTCGCGGCGCACCTTCTGAATATTGGCCGGATTGCGCCGCCCAAAACCCGCCTCCGGTGGAATTTGGAATTGCGCCTCGTCGCCCATTTTGAGGCCGAACAGCGCCTTTTCGAAACCGGGCAACAGGCTGCCATCACCCACGGAAAAAGAGGCGGGGTCGCCGCTAAAGGTGGAATCCACCTCGGAACCATCCTCCAGTTTGAGACTGAAGTGCAGGGTCACCCGGCTGTGCTCACCTATCAGGTTGTCACTCATAGTGGTTAAACTTCTGCACTGTCGCGCGCATTCTTGTCCCTGTGCTCGCCAAAAAACAACAGCTCGATCACCAGCATGGCGGCGCCGACACTGATAGCCATATCCGCCACATTGAAGACCGGGAAGTGCCAGCTATTGTAATACACGGAAATAAAGTCCCGCACATAACCCAGCATGACGCGGTCCCAGAGATTGCCCAGGGCCCCGCCGAGAATCAGCGCCAGCGCGCCGGACTCCCACCGCTTGGCCGGGGCGAGACGCCACAGCCAGATACAGATGACCACACTGAAGCCCAGGGCCACCAGGCCGAACAGCCAGCGCTGCCAGCCGCCGGCATCGGCCAGGAAACTGAAGGCGGCACCGTAGTTTTCCGCATAGGTAAACCGCAGCAGCCCGGGAATTATCTGCTGCGGGGGGCCAAAGCGAAACTGCTCCACCGCCCACACTTTGGTGGCCACATCGAGCCCGATCACCACCAGGGCCAGCAGGTACCAGCGCCAGGGGTGGGCGAACAAACTGAATCCCCTAAGCATAGTGCCGCTCCTCTCCCGCACCCACCACATTGTCCACGCAGCGGGCGCAGATCTCCGGGTGTTCAGGGTCCACACCGACATCTGCGCGGTGGTGCCAGCAACGGACACACTTGGGGTGATCAACCCGGCGCGCATCCACTTTCAAACCCTCCAGTTCGGTGGCGTGGGCACCGGCCGCATCGCTCAGTCGCTCTACCGTAACCGCAGAGCAGATCAGCACGAAGCGCAATTCGTCCCCCAGTGCCACCAGTTTCTCGCGCAGCGCGTCATCCGCGTACAGGACCACGCCCGCCTCCAGCGAACTGCCTATGCTGCCGGCGCTGCGCTGCTCTTCCAGCACCTTGTTAACCGCGGTTTTTACCTCGGCGATGGCAGCCCAGTAGTCCGCGTCCATATCGGTGTCCTGCGGGAGCACCGGCAGTGGGTACCACTCCTGCAGAAAGATGCTGTCACTGCGCTCGCCGGGAATAAACCGCCACAATTCCTCCGCAGTGAAACTGAGGATCGGCGCCACCCAGCGGGTGAACGCCTGCACCAGGTGGTAAAGCGCGGTCTGCGCGGAGCGGCGCGCGATACTGTCGGCGCGGGCTGTGTACTGGCGGTCCTTAATGATATCCAGATAGAAGCCACCCATGTCCACCACGCAGAAATTGTGCAGCTTCTGGTATATCTGGTGAAACTGGTAGTCGTGGTAGGCGGCGATAATCTCGTCCTGCAGCCGCGCGGCCCTGTCCAGCGCCCAGCGATCCAGCGCCAGCAGCTCGCTCTCCGGCAGCAGATCTTGGGCGGGGTCGAAACCGGCCAGATTGGACAGAAAAAAGCGCGCAGTATTGCGCAGACGGCGATAGGAATCCGCGGTGCGCTTGAGAATTTCGTCCGACACCGCCATCTCGCCACTGAAATCAGTGGCCGCCACCCACAGACGCAGTACATCGGCCCCCAGTTTATTGATCACCGCCTGGGGCGCGACCACATTGCCGATCGACTTGGACATTTTGCGCCCCTGGGCGTCGACGGTGAAACCGTGGGTCAGCACCTGCTTATAGGGTGCCGCATCGTTAATGGCGATGGATGTCTTCAGGGATGACTGGAACCAGCCGCGGTGCTGGTCGGAACCCTCCAGGTAGAGGTCGGCAGGGAAACGCAGCTCCTGGCGGCGCTCCAGTACCGCGAAATGAGTGACACCGGAATCAAACCAGACATCCAGGGTGTCGGTGACCTTTTGGTACTGATCCGCCTCATCCCCCAGCAGGTCCGCGGGGTCCAAGTCGAACCATACATCCATTCCCTCGGCGTCGACGCGCTCGGCCACCCTGTCCATCAGTGCGGGGGTATCCGGGTGAAGTTCGTGGGTCTCCCGGTGCACAAACAGGGCGATGGGCGTACCCCAGGTACGCTGACGGGAAATGCACCAGTCCGGGCTGGCATCCAACATGGCATCAATGCGGGCCTTACCCCAGGCGGGAATCCACTGCACCGAATCCGCCGCCTCGCGGGCATGGGCGAGCAGGTCACTCTGCTGCATGCTGACAAACCACTGCGGCGTGGCTCGGTATATCAGCGGCGTTTTGGTCCGCCAGCAATGTGGATAGCTGTGCACCAGTTTGCTCTGGTGCAGTAAGACCCCTTTGTCTTTCAACAGCTGGACGATCTTCTCGTCCACCCGGTATACATGCTCGCCGGCAAACAGCGGCACCTTATCCCGGTAAACACCGTGATCGTCGATATAGTTGAGTGTCTCGATACCGTAGCGACCGCCCACGAGGAAATCGTCCGGACCGTGATCCGGCGCTGTGTGCACGCAGCCGGTACCGGCGTCGGTGGTCACATGGTCGCCCAGGATGATGGGCAGTTCCCGGTCGTAAAAAGGGTGGTGGACCCTGCTGTGCTCCAGTGCCGCGCCGTGGATTCGGCCCACCACTTCGCCTTCCAGGCCGGCACGGGCCAATACCGTATCCTTCAACGCCTCGGCAACCAGGATACGGCGATCGCCGGTCTGCACCACTACATATTCCAGTTCCGCATTGACGGAGACCGCCTGGCTCGCGGGCAGCGTCCAGGGAGTCGTGGTCCAGATCACCACACTCAGCTGGCCGTCGCCGGCATGCCCCCCCGCCGCATCGGCTATCGCCAGCGCAGTTTCATCGGTGACCGGGTAGCAGACATCGATGGAGAAGGAAGTCTTGTCCTGATACTCCACCTCCGCCTCCGCCAGCGCTGAACCGCCGACCACGCTCCAGTACACCGGCTTGAAGCCGCGCGCCAAATGCCCGTTCTGCACCAGGCGCCCGAGCGCGCGGATAATGTCACCCTCGAACGGATAGTCCATGGTGCGATAGGGGTTATCCCAATCGCCAAACACCCCCAGCCGGACAAAATCCTTTTTCTGTCCCTCCACCTGTGTGGCGGCGTACTCGCGGCATTTCCGCCGAAACGTCTTGTGGTCGACCTTGACACCCGCCTTGCCGATTTTTTTCTCCACCCGGTGCTCGATGGGCAGGCCGTGGCAGTCCCAGCCGGGCACATAGGGAGCGTCAAAGCCGCTCAGGGTTTTCGACTTGACGATGATGTCTTTTAGGATCTTGTTAACAGAATGCCCGATATGGATATCGCCATTGGCATAGGGTGGGCCGTCGTGCAGGATAAACTGTTCGCGCCCGCTGCGGGCCGCGCGGATCTGTTCGTAGAGGTCGCTCTGCTGCCACTGCTTGAGAATCTCCGGTTCCCGCTGGGGCAGATTACCGCGCATGGGAAATCCGGTGTGGGGCAGATTCAATGTCGCTTTATAGTCGGTCATCGGGTGTCTACTTCGGTTCTAAGACTGGAAAAATTATCGGACATCTGCGCGTGCCGGCCGGACTCTTTTAGCCGCGCTGCAAAAACCAGTTCTGTGCGTCACGGATATCCCGGGCAATCTGCACTTTGAGCGCATCCAGGGAGTCGAATTTAACCTCGTCCCGCAGCTTGTGGCAGAAATCCACCGCCAGTTCGCGCCCGTATAGGTCGCCGTCAAAATCGAACAGGTTCACTTCCAGCAGCGGCCGGGCCCCTTCGCCTTCTACTGTCGGTCGAAAGCCCAGGTTGGCCACGCCATTGATACTGGCGCAGTCCGGTGCCAGTTCGCTGCCATCGGTGGCGCTTACCCGCACTGTGTACACACCCACCAGGGGTGAGCGGAAGCGACGCAGGCGCAGGTTTGCGGTGGGCGCACCCAACTGCCTGCCCAGAGTGCGTCCGGGCGCCACCCGCCCGGTGATCCGGTAGGGCCTGCCAAGCAGTGCCCGGGCCAGCTCGAAGTCCCCCCGCTCCAGCGCCGCGCGGATTCGGGTGCTGCTCACCCTGGCACCCCGGATTTCCACCGTGGCGGTATCCTCAACGGAAAAACCGGCCTCGGCCCCCAGTCGTTGCAACAGGCCATAATCCCCCCCGCGGTCACAACCGAAGCGGAAATCATCCCCCACCACCAGATGCCTGATTTGCAGGCCATCCACCAGTATTCGCCGGATAAACGCCTCGCCGCTGAGGCTGCGCAGAGTTTTGTTGAACTGCAGGCACAAAACCCGGTCCACGCCAGCGTCAAATAACGCCAGTACTTTTTCCTTGAAGCGCATCAGACGCGCCGGCGCCTTTGCCGCGGAAAAAAATTCGTGTGGCTGCGGCTCAAAGATGATCGCCACCGCCGGCACCTGATACTCGCGGGCGCGCCGGCGCAATTGTTCGATAATCGCCTGGTGGCCGCGGTGAACACCATCGAAGGAGCCTATCGTGGCCACACAGCCGCGATGGCGGGGGCGCAGATTGTGCAAACCGCGAATCAATTCGCGCGCGGAGGCCACCCTGGTCATCCCATCCTCACAAAAACAAGCGCCGCAGTATACCCGAATCCGCCGCCCCCATCAGCCATGCGCCAGGTCCCGGCCACTCAGCTGGCGGGGCGGAAGTGGCGTGCGCGCATGCCGCAGACCCACAGGGTGGCCAGGTAACAGGCGCCGCCCGCGACCACCATCACCCCCATGCGCCAGCACCGCTGCCACCAGGTCCACTCGGACCACTGTGGCCACAGGTACAGAAACAGCGCCAGCAGCGCCACCATCGCCAGATTGGCCAACAGCAACCGCACCAGAAAACCCATCCAGCCGGCTTCGGGCCGAAAGACGTCGTCCCGCCGCAGCCCCCGGTAAAGTAACCAGGCATTGACTGCGGCCTGGGCCGCAGTCGCCAGCGCCAGCCCCATATGGCCGAGCCGGAAATAGTGGTTCAGGGGAATAACAAAGGCGAGGCTGAGCACCATCTTGACGGAGATGGCAATCAAGCCGAATCGCACCGGCGTATAGGTATCCTGACGCGCGAAGTAGCCGGGAGCCAGAACCTTGATCAACATAAAGGCCAGCAATCCCAGGGCATAGGCCCGCAGGGACCAGGCCGCCATCTGCATATCCCAGGGTGTCATGCGACCGTACTGAAACAGAGTGGTCAACAGCGGCTCCGCCAGTACCACCAGAGCGACCGCCGCCGGCAGCGAAATCAGAGTCACACAGCGCAGGGCCCAGTCCAGGGTGTGGCGGAAGCGCTGTGGGTCGCCCGCCATATGCTGCCGGGAGAGGCTCGGCAATATCACCGTCGCCACCGCCACACCAAAGACCCCCAGCGGCAGCTCCGTGAGCCGGTCGGAAAAGTAGAGCCAGGAGATGCTGCCGGTGGGTAGGAAGGAGGCCAGCACCGTATCCAGCACCAGGCTGATCTGGGTGACAGACACCCCAAAGATGGCCGGACCCATCAGCCGCAGAATCTTGCGCACTCCCGGGTGGCTCCAGTCCCAGCGGGGGCGCGGCAGCAGCCCGGCGCGGATCAGGAAAGGCACCTGGAACAACAGCTGCACCACACCAGCCGCCAGCACGCCCCAGGCCAGACCCATAATGGGGGGCTCGAACCAGCCGGTTGCCAGTACCGCGGCGGCGATCAGTACCAGGTTCAGCAGTACCGGTGTCAGCGCCGGCACTGCGAAGCGGTCGAAGCTGTTCAGAACCGCCCCGGCAAATCCGGTCAGGGAGATCAGCATCAAATAGGGAAAGGTAATTCGCAGCATATCGGTGGCCAGGGCGAACTTTTCCCGCTCAGCGCCGTCCCACCACCAGCCGAATGCAAAAATACCCGCCACCAGAGGGGCGCACACCACACCGAATAAAGTGACCAGCAGCAGGGTGCCACCGAGCGACCCGGCGACACGGTCGTTGAGTGCCCGCGCAGCGGCAATACCCCCCTGCTGCCGGTACTCTGCCAGCACCGGCACAAAAGCCTGTGCGAAAGCCCCCTCGGCGAACAGGCGGCGGAAAAAATTGGGGATTTTGAAAGCGACAAAAAAGGCATCGGCAGCGGCACCGGCACCGGCAAATCGGGCGAACACTATGTCCCGCGCCAGCCCCATCACCCGCGAAAGCAACGTGGCGCCACTCACGACAGAGCTGCCGCGCAACAGCCCACTGGTGGATTTTTCCGGCGAAAGATCTTTGCTGGCGGCGGGTTGAGGCAAAACCGGGCTCCTGCACAGAGTGGGAAATGTGATGGCCGGCAAGTCTAACGCAATTTCGCCATCCCACGGACCGCGATCGGCGCCGCGTTCACACTACTGGCGCCCGGCGGGGAAACTATACTCTGAGAGAGCTAGTGGCGCGCCACAACGGATTGTCGGCGTTCGGGAGATAAGGATGACCATCAACGCTTTGTTTATCGCTCTGGCGTTGGCCGCAGTGCTGTACATCGCCGTAGCCATGGGCCCGCGGCCGCAACGTGTGCGGGTGCGGATAGAGACCCCCGGCGATCGCCGCTACCACCGCCGGCGATAGGTTTTCGGCAGAACCTCGGGGCAGTGCCATATTTCGCCACAATTGTCCCGGAATCTGCCCTGCTGACGCCATGTCAGCGCCTTCTTGCGCGCGTTAAATAAGACTCGACCGGGCCGCTGGGACAGGGCCCACCAGAGCAAACCGATTCGCAAGGAGAACAAAGATGAAAAAAGTATTGATGGCTATAGCCCTGGGTTCCGTTGTCACCACTGGTGCCCAGGCTGAAGAATTCCAGGGATCGAAATTCACCCCGGCCAAGCAGGCCACTGTATTTACCGGCGCCGCTGTCGCAGGGGCAGCCGTGGGTGGTCCGATCGGCTTCGTCGCCGGCGCCCTCGGTGGAGTCTGGCTCGGCGAACAGATAAGAGAGGCTGAAGAGGCAACCATGCTGGCATCACAATTGGCAGAGAGCCACAATGAATTAAGCGACCTGGCCCAACAATTGGACGCAGCGCGGCTGTCGGCCAGCGACGCCAGCCAAATGGCGGTTGATTCCCTCCAATTCCAGATACTCTTCACCACCGGCGACGATCAGCTGCAGGAAGTCCAGTTGCGTCAGTTGAGCGCTCTGGCGGACTTTCTCAAGCGCCACCAGCAGCTGCATGTGAAGCTGGAGGGACGCGCCGATCCCCGCGGCAGTGACGGCTACAACAATGTGCTGTCGGACCAGCGCGCCCTGAGCGTGCAGAGAGCGCTGGAGGCAAATGGTGTAGATTCCGCGCGGATCAGCCGCAATGCCCTGGGCGCCACCTACTCGACCGCGCATCGCGGCGACCTGGACGCCTACGCCATGGAGCGCCGTGTGGACCTGCTGTTTCACCTGCCGGACAGCGTCGCCGGCAACCTCTAGCGGGTTGTGGAGAGGGCTCTGAGCGGCTTCTCTCGACCCGGTCAGCGGCAAATGCCCGCACCTGCCCTCCTCCACCGGGCGCCCCTGTGCGCCCTAGCAGGCTGTTGAAATTCGAAGAATTTCGACGCCTGGTACCGGAATATGGATGTTCCGGCAAAATCGACGACGCCTAAGTCGTTGATTTTGGGAGAAAAGTGAAAATCACATTTTTCGCTTTTCGTGTTTTGAAACAGGCAGGATGCCTTTTTCAACAACCTGTTAGAGTTTGGATTTGGACGAATTTGCGGCATCATGTGTCAACCGCAGATTCCGCCAGCCACAGGCCTTCCCCCGAGCACCATGACCGCCACCATAGCCATAGTCGAAGACGAAGTCGCCATCGCCGAGAATTACCGCGACGCCCTGCGCCGCAGCGGCTACGCAGTCAACCTCTACGCCTCCCGTCCGGAAGCGCTGGAAGCCTTCCACCGGCGGCTGCCGGACCTGGCGATCATCGACGTCGGCCTGGGCGCGGAGATTGAAGGCGGCTTTGAACTCTGCCGGGAACTGCGCGCCATGGCACCCGGTCTGCCAATCCTCTTCCTCACCGCGCGCGACTCGGAACTGGATATCATTTCCGGCCTGCGCCTGGGAGCCGACGACTATCTCACCAAGGATATCTCCCTCCCCCATATGCAGGCGCGCATCAACGCCCTGCTGCGCCGTGTGACGACACTAAGGGATGGCAGCGAGGCAAGCGAAACCCTGTCCCAGGGCGGGCTGGCGCTGGATATCTCACGGCTGCTGTGCCTCTGGAAGGGAGCGCCGGTGGACCTCACCGTCACCGAGTTCTGGATAGTCCACGCACTGGCCAGGCGGCCCGGACACGTGAAATCCCGCAGCCAGCTGATGGAGGCTGCGCGCGTGGTCCTGGACGACAACACCATTACCTCCCACATCAAGCGTATCCGGCGCAAGTTCCAGGCGCTCGACAGCGAATTCGATGCCATAAGTACCGCTTACGGCATGGGGTACCGCTGGCAGTCCCCATGACCTGTGGGAGCCCGCCACCGTGAAGCTGCGCCGTCAACTGACCCTCGTCAGCCTCGCCGCCCTGGCCCTGCCCTGGGCCGGCTGCCAGTATTTACGCCAGGTGGACGACGCCCTGGCGGCGGGGCAGATGCAGGCACTGAAGGCAACCGCAAACGCGGTGGCGGCGCGGCTGGCCAGCGCCCCGCAACTGATCGCCCCGGACTCCGGGCGATTGGGACGGCCCGATGGCGCCCAGCTCTATCTGCACCCATTGCCACACTCCCCAAGGCTGGATGGCTACGGTGACGAATGGCGCTCCTGGGGCCTGCCGCCGCAACCCATCACCGCGACCGACGGCACCGCCAGCGCCCAGGTAACCCTCGGGCGGTCGGGCGAGCAGGTATACCTGTTGCTGACCGTGGCGGACGAGACCCATCGCTATCACGACCCCCGCACCGGCCTTCCCGCAAGCGGCGATACAGTGGAGCTGAGTATGGACGGCCAGCGCTACCTGCTGCCGGTGGCCAGCCAGGGACCTGTCCGCGCCCTGCGGCACAGGCCGCGCCGGGGGGACTATCAGCGCGAACTGCGCCTGCGCGGGCGCTGGACCTCGGGCCCCGACGGCTATCAACTGGAGCTGGCCATCCCCTATGCACTCACCGCCGGGGAACTGGCGATCACTGCCCTCGACCGCCACAACAGCGATGGAGGCCCCCCGGCGAGAATCGCATCCACCCTGCCGGCGGACGGCGTGCCCGGCAGGCTGGTGGAGCCGCTGCCGCAACTCGAGTCTGAAATCCACCACTTTGCCCGCCCGCACCTGCGCCTGGCGGTTGTGGACCGGGAAGGCTTTCTACTCGCCAGCAGCGGCAGTCTCGACCCGGGCCCGACGCCATCCCAGAACCAGCACTGGCTGCGCCGGTGGGTCACCCGCAGTCTCCTGGCCCGTGAGCCGCTGCAGCGGCTGCCGGCCGGGGCACTGCCTGAGGCACTGAGCCTAAACCGAACCACAACAGGCCAGTGGTTTGCCGGCGACAGCGCCGAGCGCGTAGGCGCGGCCAGCGTGCCGGTGATCACGCGCGCGGACGATATCGTGGAGAGACCTCTGCTGGGGCGGGTAATCGCCATGCAGTCTGGCGCGGCCATGCAGTCCCTGACCGACTCGGCGGCGCGGCAGTTGTGGCTGATCACCTGCGCCACTGCGGGGGCGGCGCTGCTGATACTGCTGGGCTATGCAAACTGGCTGTCCTGGCGGATCCGGCGCCTGCACCGGGCCGCGGGCAATGCAGTGGACGCCAGCGGCAAACTGCGCGGCAACTTTCCCCCCGCGCGACTGAACGATGAACTGGGAGCCCTGAATCGCGCCTTTGCCAAGCTGCTGGCGGAGCTGGACCACTACCACCAGTATCTGCGCACCCTGGCCGGCAAGCTGTCCCACGAGCTGCGCACACCGCTGGCGGTGGTGCGCTCGTCGCTGGACAATCTGCACGCCGGGGAGCTGGACGAACCTGGCCGCCGCTATGCCCAGCGCGCCATGGAGGGCGGTGAGCGCCTGTCGGGAATTCTCAACAGTCTGGCCGCCGCCAGCAACCTGGAGGCGAGCATCCAGCAGGCGGAGCGGGAGGAGTTCGACCTGGGAGACCTGCTCGATGTGCTCAGCCAGAGCTATCGGGACGCCAAACCCAGCCACCGCTTCAGCCTCACGCGGCCGCCGGGAAACCTGCATTACTACGGCGCACCGGAGTTGCTGGCGCAACTGATGGACAAACTGGTGGACAATGCCTGTAGTTTCGCCCCCGCAAACAGCGAAATCCGGCTCACTGTCACCAGCGAGCGGGCCGGCTACGCCATATCGGTGGACAACGACGGTCCGCCGCTGCCGGCGGGCTACGACCAAAAGCTGTTCGACTCATTGGTATCGGTGCGCAGCGGCGGTGGCAGAGAGGGGCACCTGGGCCTGGGACTGCATATAGCGCGGCTGATCGCAGAGTTTCACCAGGGCTGCCTGCAGGCCCGGAACCGCGAGGACGGCAGCGGTGTGGTGTTTACCCTTTTCCTGCCGGTGGATTGATGCCCGGTATAAGCCGGGGCCCGGCGCAGTTGACAAACAAGCGATGCTGGGGATAATGTCGCGTCCCGATCGGGCCATGGCCCGTCAGTGACAGCGATTTACAGATTCCAACAGGAGCAACCGGTGGCCAATTCACCTCAAGCAAAGAAACGCGCGCGCCAGAACGACAAGCGCCGCAAGCACAATGCCAGCCTGCGCTCCATGGTGCGCACCTACATCAAGAAGGTAGTTGCGGCCATCGATGCAGGTGACGTGGAAAAAGCCAAGACCGCTTATGCAGAAGCGGTGCCGGTCATCGACCGCATGGCCGACAAGGGCATTATTCACAAGAACAAGTCCGCCCGTCACAAGAGCCGCCTGAACGCACAGATCAAGGCTCTGGCCGCTTAATCCCGTTGCACAGGCGGATAAAAAACCCCGCTCCGGCGGGGTTTTTTATTGGGACCTATTCGATCAGGTTCTCACCCCCATCCTTCAGCTGCCGGGGACGCTGCCAATAGCTGAACTGCGGCGTCCAGTCCTGCTCGCCCAGGCCGGCGAGACCCAACAGACTCCACATGGCGCAGTAAATATCGCCGGGACCGAAGACACAGCTGTTTTTACGGTAAACCTTGTCCCCTTCGCGCTCGTACAGCACGGCACCGGGCATATTGTCGGCCCCGGCGGACACCGACTGCTCACTCAGGTAGGTGCCGCCACCGTGGGAGGCGAGCCGGAACCGCCACCCGCGGCCACTGGCGAAACGGCGCTGAAGCTCCGGGGGGTCTTTGGACACCAGCGCCAGCGACACTACCGACTCCAGGTGTGGCACCAGGCCGTTGAAACCGTCCGCCCACAGAGTGCAGTAGCGACAGCCCTGCCCCATATTGTGGATCAGCAACAGCTTGTCACGGCCGGCGAAGAGATCGCGCAGTGTCACCTGACCGCCCAGGGTGGTGAAGGTGTAATCCGGCACTGCCGCACCCCGATAGTCGCGCCGCAAGGCCACCAGCTTTTTCTGCAGCTCCCCCAGCTGCCGTTCCACCTGTTGGATTTCTTCCAGTGTGCTCATGCGAACCTCCCGATGCCGTCAGCCAAACGAACCCACAGCCTAACCGGGAATAGGGCCGGGCCGCACCGGCACAGACATCTTTAGGCGCCTTTTTACACATGAGGAAGGGGTATTATGGAACCGGCCCTCGCAGCGGGGCGATCAAAGCAATATCAGATTGTCCCGGTGAATCAACTCGTCATCGTCGCGGTAACCCAGCAATTCGGCAAACCGCTCTGACGGCTGCCCCATGATACGGGCGGTTTCGCTGCTGTCGTAGTTCACCAGCCCGCGGGCTATCTCGCTGCCGTCGGCACTGCAGCAGGCGACCAGGTCGCCGCGCTGGAAGCGGCCCTCCACTGCACTGACGCCCACCGGCAGCAGACTGCGGCCACCGACCCGCAGCGCCGCTTCGGCACCGGCGTCCAGCAGCAACTGGCCGCGCACCTGCAACTGCCCGGCGAGCCAGCGTTTGCGCGCCGTAAGCGGGTCTGCCTCGGGCAGCAGTAGAGTACCCAGCGGCTCGCCGGCGCAGATACGGGTTATAACCTCTGCGCCGGCACCTCCGGCAATCACCGTGCAGGCGCCGGAGCGCGCAGCCAATTGCGCCGCCCGCACCTTGGTGGCCATGCCGCCGCGCCCGAGACCGCTGCGTGAGCCCCCCGCCACCGCCATCAGCGCCGGGTCGGCGGCGGAGCCCTCGGGGATCAGTTCGGCACTGGGGTCATCGCGCGGGTCCCGGCTGAAGAGCCCCTCCGCATCAGTCAAAATCAGCAGTGCGTCCGCCTCCACCAGGTTGGCCACCAGGGCCGCCAGGGTGTCATTGTCACCAAAGCGAATCTCGTCGGTGACCACAGTGTCATTTTCGTTGATAACCGGCACCACCCCCAGCGACAGCAGAGTGCGCAGGGTACTGCGGGCATTGAGATAGCGGGTGCGATTGGAGAGGTCGTCGTGGTCCAGCAGTATCTGCGCTGTGCTGCGCTCAAAGCGGCCGAACGCCTGCTCGTAAAGCTGCACCAGATGGCTCTGACCCACCGCTGCGGCGGCCTGCAATCGGTGGATGGATTCGGGCCGCCGACGCCAGCCGAGCCGGTCCATACCGGCCGCCACCGCCCCCGAAGAGACCAGCAGCACCTCCGCGCCACCGCTGCAAAGCGCCGCGATCTGCGCTGCCCAGTTCAGAATCGCCTGGTGGTCTACACCGCGGCCATTGTCGGTCAGTAGGGCGCTGCCGATCTTGATCACCCAGCGCCGGCTGGCGGCCAGCTGTTGCCGAACTTGCACTCACTCCCTCCATTGGGCCCGGGTTAGCGGGGATGTAACCAGCCGGGCCGCGACCCGGAGTCATTGATTATTGGCGGTATTCTACGTCGACGTCACCGTCGTCGCTCCAGTCCTCGTCGTCCCCCTCCGCCCGGGTGGCCTTGCGCCTGGCCCGCTGCTCCCGACGGAGCTGCTCGATGCGCTCCCGCGCCTCCCGCTGCATCAGGCGCTGGGACTCCAGTTCCGCAGCGGCCAGGTCCGGATCTGCCTCTTCCGCATCCCTGCGCCCCTCCAAGTAGTCCATCAGCGCTCCGGCCAGTGCATCGGTGCCCTCCTTGCGGATGGCGGCGACACGAAACACCGGTCCATGCCAGTCCAGGGATTCAACTATGGCATTGCAGCGGGCATCCAGTTCGGCGGCGGGCACCAGGTCCGTCTTGTTCAGCACCAGCCAGCGTTCGCGCCCGGCCAGGGTGGGACTGAAAGATTCCAGTTCGCGCTCTATGCCCCGGGCGTTCTCGACCGGATCAGAACCGTCAAAGGGCGCCAGGTCCACCAGGTGCAGCAGCACGCGGCAGCGCGTCAGGTGCTTGAGAAAGCGAATACCGAGACCCGCGCCCTCCGCCGCACCCTCGATCAAGCCGGGAATATCCGCAATCACAAAACTGCGGTACCGCTCAACCTGCACCACCCCCAGGTTCGGCACCAGGGTGGTGAACGGGTAGTTTGCGACCTTGGGCTTGGCGGCGGATACGGCGCGAATAAACGTGGACTTACCGGCATTGGGGAGCCCCAGCAGGCCCACATCCGCCAGCACTTTCAACTCCAGCTTCAGCTGGCGCTCCTCACCCGGCGTGCCGTTGGAGGTCTGTCGCGGCGCCCGGTTGGTGCTGGATTTGAAACGGGTGTTGCCCAAACCGTGGAAACCGCCCTGCGCCACCAGCAGGCGCTGGCCATGCCCGGTGATGTCGCCGATGGTCTCGCCGGTATCCACGTCGATCACCGTCGTGCCCACCGGCACCTTCAACTCCAGGTCCTCGCCCTTGGCACCGGTGCAGTTGCGCCCCCGACCCGGCTCGCCACTGGCGGCGCTGTAGCGGGGCTGATAGCGGTAGTCCACCAGGGTGTTGAGTGCATCGTCGGCAACCAGATACACGGATCCACCGTCGCCGCCATCACCGCCGTCGGGGCCGCCCTTCTCGACGAACTTCTCCCGGCGAAAGCTCAGGCAGCCGTTGCCGCCTTTACCCGCCTGCACATGAATGGGCGCCTCGTCGACAAATTTCATCTTCTCTCCACCAGCCCGAGCGGCTGCGCTGTTTCTAGCAGGTTGTTGAAAAAGGCATCCTGCCTGTTTCAAAACACGAAAAGCGAAAAATGTGATTTTCACTTTTCTCTCAAAATCAACGACTTAGGCGTCGCCGATTTTGCCGGAACATCCATATTCCGGTAGCAGGCGTCGAAATTCTTCGAATTTCAACAGCCTGCTGGGACCTGCTCACAATGACTGAGTGTGAACAGGTCCCAGGGAGTGTAATCCCTACCCACAAGCTATGCAGCGCCTCGCCGCCATAAAACGAAAAAGCCCCGCACAGGGCGGGGCTTTGCCAACGGCCGAAGTACCGCTCAGGCAGTTTCGATGGAAACGTACTTGCGCTTGTTGGGGCCCTTGACCTCGAACTTCACTACACCGTCCGCAGTGGCGAACAGAGTGTGATCCCGGCCTATGCCAACGTTGACGCCGGCGTGGAACCTGGTACCGCGCTGACGCACGATGATGTTGCCTGCCAGGACAGACTGGCCGCCAAAGCGCTTCACGCCCAGGCGTTTACTTTCGGAATCGCGGCCGTTGCGCGTACTACCGCCAGCTTTCTTGTGTGCCATGAGTCGTTACTCCTCTGTTATGCCTCGATACCAGTGATTTTCACCTCAGTGAACCACTGGCGGTGGCCCTGACGCTTCATGGAGTGCTTGCGGCGGCGGAACTTGATGATTTTCACCTTCTCGCCGCGGCCGTGGCTGACCACTTCTGCAGTCACTTTAGCACCGTCTACCACCGGGGCACCGATGTTGACCTTATCGCCGTCGACCACCATCAGCACCTTGTCAAAGCCGATGGTTTCACCGGTGGCCACTTCCAGCTTCTCCAGGCGAAGCACCTCGCCCTCTTCCACGCGGTGCTGTTTGCCACCGCTTTCGATAACAGCGTACATATCTCTATGCTCCAAAATGGACGACACGAAGCAGCGGGCCGACCCCGGAACCGGGAAGTCACTACCTCGCATTTTGGGAGCTTGCGCCGTTTGTTTAACCTTACCGCCGCCGCTGGGCAAAAGAGAGCCAGCCAAACGGGGCGCAGATTCTAATCAATTCACAGGGTTGATACAATAGCGCCCCGCCACCACTGGGGTCGCGCCTGCCGGGCAGTATAAGGAATTTTTGCATGTTGTCGTTTCACCGGGTTGCCGCCGAAGATTTCACTGCGGTCAATCAGCGCATTCTGTTGCAGCTGCACTCCGACGTGCCCCTGGTTGAAAATATCGGCCACTACCTGGTCGAGGCGGGCGGCAAGCGCCTGCGGCCTCTGCTGGTACTGCTCTGTGCCAGGGCCTGCGGCTACCGGGGTGACCGCCACATCGACCTGGCCACCATCATCGAGTTCATTCACACCGCCACCCTGCTGCACGACGACGTCGTGGATGTCTCGGAGCGGCGCCGCGGCCGCCTCACAGCCAACGCCAAGTGGGGCAATGCCCCCGCCGTGCTGGTGGGTGACTTCTTATATTCCCGGGCCTTCCAGATGATGGTGGCGCTGGACGACATGGACATAATGGCGGTGCTGTCCAACACCACCAACACCATCGCCGAAGGCGAGGTACAACAACTGGTGAACGCCGGCAATCCCGGAGTCAGCGAAGCCAATTATCTCACCGTGATCCACAAGAAAACCGGCGCCCTGTTTGAGGCGGCCTGCGAAACTGCAGCAGTGCTGTCCGGCTGCGCAACCGAGGAACGCAATGCGCTGAAGCTCTACGGCCGCCATCTGGGGCTGGCCTTCCAACTGGTGGACGACGCCCTCGACTACCGCGGCGATCCGGAGGAACTGGGCAAAAACGTGGGCGATGACCTGGCAGAGGGCAAGCCAACCCTGCCCCTTATCTATACCATGGCCAGGGGCAGCGCCGCGCAGGCCGCGCTGGTGCGCGACGCCATCGAGCGGCGCAGTGCCGACAGACTCAGTGAAATTGTTGCGGCCATAGACGCCTGCGGTGCCTTGGATTACACCCTGGAGCAGGCCCGCAACGCGGTCGACCAGGCCAGAAACCAACTGGGCTTTCTGCCCCCGGGGGACCATAAAACGGCGCTGCAGCAGCTCGCCAGCTTTGCGGTGGAGCGCAGTGTCTAGGGTCTGTTCATACCAACTGAGCTGGCCCTGTTGTGACCGCTTTTTCGATGGGGCCGCGTATCAAGCCCGGATCAGCTGCAGCAGCTCCTGGGTCTTGGCTTCCATCAGCGCCCTGTCCCCCCGGGACTCGACATTGAGGCGCACCACCGGCTCCGTATTGGACATCCGCAAATTGAAACGCCAGCGGGGGAAAGCGACACTGAGTCCATCCACGTGGTCCACGGCTTCCGCCCCAGGCGCGTATTTCTCCTCAACCGTACGCAACAGCGCCCCGGCGTCGCTCACCCTGGAATTGATCTCTCCGGAACAGGGAAAAGCCGCCATGCGTTCGCTAACCAGGTCCGACAGGGACTTGCCGGTACGGCTGACCAATTCCGCCACCAGAAGCCAGGGAATCATGCCGCTGTCACAGTAGGCGAAGTCGCGGAAGTAGTGATGGGCGCTCATCTCGCCACCGTAGATGGCGTCCTCCCTGCGCATACGCTCCTTGATAAAGGCGTGGCCGGTTTTGCTCTGCACCGGCTCACCGCCGGTAGAGCGCACTATGTCCTCGGTATTCCAGGTCAGGCGGGGGTCGTGCACCACCCTGGCGCCCCTGTGTTTGAGCAGGAAACTTTCGGCCAGCAGGCCGACCACGTAATAGCCCTCGATAAATGCGCCCTTCTCATCGAAGAAAAAACAGCGGTCGAAGTCGCCGTCCCAGGCGATACCGAAATCGGCGCCACTGGCCCGCACGGCCTCGGCGGTGGAGCCGCGATTTTCTGGCAGTAGCGGGTTGGGAATACCGTTGGGGAAACTGCCGTCCGCCTCGTGGTGTACACGTACAAATTCAAACGGCAGCTGCGGCGCCAGCGCATCCACCACCGCTCCAGCTCCCCCATTGCCGGCGTTGACCACCAGCTTGAGGGGCTTTAGCGCTGCCCGGTCCACATAGCCCAGCAGGTGCCGGACAAAATCGTCGCGGTGGGCATAGGGGTGCAATTCGCCCCGGCGCTCCACAGAGGGGAAGGCATTGAGTTCGGCCAGCTGCCTGATTTCGTCGAGACCACTGTCACCACTGATGGGGCGGCTGCCGGCGCGCACGAACTTCATGCCGTTGTAGTCCATCGGATTGTGACTCGCGGTGACACAGATGCCGCCGTCGAAGTGGCCGTGGAAAGTGGCGAAGTAGACCTCCTCGGTACCGCATTCGCCGATGTGATAGACATCGGCACCGGCATCCCGCAGCCCTTCCACCAGCGCTTGGGTCAATTCCGGGCTGGTGAGACGGATATCGTGTCCAACCACTACACGGCGCGCAGTGAGAAACCGGGCAAAGGCCCGCCCGACCCGATAGGCCACATCGGCATTCAGCTCATCGGGCACACGGCCCCGCAGGTCGTAGGCTTTGAAGCAGCTCAGCTCTGACATTTATTAACCGCTTTTTGTACGATTATTGCTTTGCCGGCTCTACCTGGGCCGGCAGATAGACATGCTCGTAGACGTGGTTGGTGGCCTCGACAAAGCCGTCCACGGAACCGCAGTCGAAGCGGCGCCCCACAAACCGGTAGGCCAGCACACAGCCCCGCTGCGCCTGGGTGAGCAGGGCGTCGGTGATCTGTACCTCGCCATTTTTGCCCGGCGGTGTCTCGCGGATCAGCTCAAAGATATCCGGAGTCAGAATGTAGCGGCCGATGATCGCCATATTACTCGGCGCCGCTTCCGCGGCCGGTTTCTCCACCATATCGGTGACCTGGTACAGGCCCGGCTTGATCTCATTACCGGCGATAACACCGAATTTGTGAATCTGGTCCCGCGGCACCTCTTCAACGGCGACAATACTGCAGCGAAACTGCTTGTAGAGCTGTACCATCTGCGCCAATACACCGCGTTCCGCGTTCAGGCAGAGGTCGTCGGCCAACACAACGGCAAAGGGTTCATCCCCCACCAGGCGCTGCCCCTGCAAAATGGCGTCCCCCAGCCCGCGCATTTCCCCCTGGCGGGTGTAGGAGAAACTGGCCCGATCGATGACATAGCGCACCGAGTCCAGGTAGCGCTCCTTGCCGGTGCCGGCAATCTGGTGTTCGAGTTCAAAATTGGTGTCGAAATGATCTTCGATAGCCCTTTTCCCACGGCCAGTCACGAAGCCAATCTCATTGATCCCCGCCTCGATGGCCTCCTCAACGCCGTACTGCACCAGCGGTTTGTTGACCAGCGGCAGCATCTCCTTGGGCATGGCCTTGGTGGCGGGCAGAAAGCGGGTGCCGTAGCCGGCGACCGGAAACAGGCATTTCTTTAACATTTTGATCCCCAACAAACGATCCCTGCCGACGCTTTGCCGCGCCGGGCGGGCAACTTAGCACAAAATAACGGCGCTGTTCACCTGTGGGAAGGGCCCCATAGGCGGAAAATTCGTCATTGGCAGCGTAGGCATTTGCGGCAGCCAACCCCCACAATCTAGTCAGCAGCACCCGTGCGAACCGCAAAAGACAGGTGGCCGACTGGACAAGGACCCACCATTATTTAGAATGCCCGCTCTTACAAAAACGTCCACCCAGTGTGACGTGATCACCCAGAAACGGGAACAAAATGAGTAATTTCGTTCAGAAAAGCAGTTATAGCCGTGATGAATTGCTTGCCTGCTCACGCGGGGAGATGTTCGGCCCCGGCAACGCCCAGTTGCCTGCACCCAATATGCTGATGCTGGACCGCATCACCCATATCTCCAAAGATGGCGGCGCTCACGGCAAGGGTGAGCTGATCGCCGAACTGGATATCCACCCGGACCTGTGGTTCTTCGAGTGCCACTTCCCCGGCGACCCGGTGATGCCCGGCTGCCTCGGCCTGGATGCCATGTGGCAGTTGCTGGGCTATTTTCTCGCCTGGAAAGGCAACCCGGGCCGCGGACGCGCCCTCGGCTGTGGCGAGGTCAAGTTCACCGGCCAGATCTTACCCACCGCGAAAAAGGTCTCCTATCATATCCAGATGAGCCGCCTGGTTGAGCGCAAACTGGTGATGGGAATCGGCGACGGCTCAGTGTCAGTGGACGGCCGCGAGATTTATACGGCCAAGGATCTGCGCGTAGGTCTGTTCACCCGCACGGACAATTTTTAACCCGGTGGCAAATACAACCGGGGACAATAACAGCGTAAACTGCCAGGAAGCTTAAACGGAGACCAGTATGCGTCGGGTTGCTATTACCGGAATGGGGATCACATCCTGCATTGGCGCCAATCTGGAGGCGGTCACCGCCTCACTGAAGAATGGCTGCAGCGGCATCACAGCCGATGAGGAATACCGCGAACTGGGCCTGCGCAGCCAGGTCTCCGGCAAGGTTGAGATCGATTTCAAGGAACATATCGATCGCAAGCACCTACGCTTTATGGGGGATTCCGCCGCCTACGCCTATATCGCCATGCAGGAGGCCATCCGCACTTCCGGCCTCGAGGAAAGCGACATTTCCAATCCGCGCAGCGGCATTGTCATGGGCTCCGGCGGCACATCCACCGCCGCGATCATTGACGCTGCGCAGACCCTGAAAGACAAGGGGGTGCGCCGCGTCGGCGCCTTCCGGGTGCCCCAGGTGATGGGCAGTACCGTCTCCGCCTGTCTCGCCACCCCCTTCAAGATCAAGGGGGTCAACTACAGCATCTCCTCCGCCTGCGCCACCAGTGCACACTGTATCGGCAACGGCGCCGAGCTGATCCAGATGGGCAAGCAGGACATCGTCTTTGCCGGCGGCGGCGAAGAGCTGGCCTGGAGCCTGACCCACCTGTTTGATGCCATGGGTGCCCTGTCCAGCAAATATAACGGCACGCCGGAGAAGGCATCGCGCCCCTACGATGCGGACCGCGACGGCTTTGTCATCGCCGGCGGCGGCGGCTGTCTGGTGCTGGAGGAGATGGAACACGCGAAAGCCCGCGGCGCCACCATCTACGCCGAATTGACCGGCTATGGCGCCACTTCCGACGGCTACGACATGGTCGCCCCCAGCGGCGAGGGCGCGGTGCGCTGTATGCAGCAGGCCCTGGCCGGCGCTGACGGAAGGGGCCTGGAAGGACCTGTGGACTACATCAATACCCACGGCACCTCGACCCCCGTCGGTGACGTGGCGGAGCTGCGGGCGATGCGCGAAGTCTTCGGCGATCAGGTACCGGCATTCGCCTCCACCAAATCCCTCACCGGCCACTCCCTGGGTGCGGCGGGGGTCCAGGAAGCCATCTACTGCCTGCTGATGATGCAGAATGATTTCATCGCCGCCTCGGCCAATGTGGAAAACCGGGATGAGGCCGCGGCCGGTATGGACCTGGTGACCGAGCTGCGCAGCACGAAAATCCACCGCGCCCTGTCAAACAGCTTCGGTTTTGGGGGCACCAACGCCAGCCTGGTGTTCGACAAGATCTGAGCTGGCAGCTGTGCTTTCCGGCGCATCGGCGCCGGGCGGAGTGTCTGTTTTTTTTGCGCAACCGGTGTCAGGGCCTGTTCACACTAAATGAGCTGGCCCTAGGTGTCACTCCCACCTTTGTGATCCGCCGCCAGCCGCTCCAGCCATAACTCCACCTGTCGCGTCAGGCCCTGGCGCCAGCTGCGCTGCTGAATTCCGAAGACATCCCGCAGCCTGCCACAGTCCAATACCACACTGCTTCCGGCTTCCGCTCCCGGCAGGGCCTGGAGTCCGGCACTAAACCCCTCTTCGTAGAAAGACTGCGCGCGCTCCTCCACCTCCCCGGCAAACTCCATCGCCGTACAACTGTCGGCGGCGCCGTAATGGTAGATACCGGCGGTCGGCGCGCCGCTGGCAAGCTGCTGCACCATTGCAGTGACCACTCGGCCCAGGTCGAAAAGCGTTACCGGGCTGCCCAGCGCCTTGTCGTCCAAGGACACCAACTGGCGACTGGTCAAGCTGCGCAGAATACGCCCCAGCAGAGCGCTGTCGCTGCGATCCACCATCCAGCCCAGGCGCAACACAGTGCTGTGCCGGTGGTTCCCCAGGGCTTGCTCACAAGCCAGCCACTGGGTGCCCACCTCGCTTTTCGGTTGTGGCTCGTCGTCTTCGTAGTAGCGCTTTCGCGCCCGGCCGGGGAACACCCGGTAGGAAGAGAGATGCAGAATTGCCTGGTCACCGCGGTTTGCCAGGTAGCGGCAGGCCGCGAGTGCCGCAGGCAGCTCCCGGCTCCCGGCACAGCCGGCGGCATTGATCACCAGGGAAGTCCGGCGCAGCTTGTCGACTTGTGCCGGGGAAAATAGTTTGACGCGAAAACCCGCCCGCTGCAGCCGCTTTTGCAAGGTACTGTCGACCTCGTTGCCGGCGCCAATAATATCTACCGCATCCGACTGCAGCCCCTGATGGTCCCTCACTGTCCCCGATCGACCTTAAAAGGGAATATCGTCGTCGAAGCTGTTGTCGAAGCCGCCCGCAGGAGCCGGTTTGGGGGCCTGGCCGGAGGGCTGGTTGGCAGATGGTGCCGTAGGCGCCGAGCTGCGCCCCTGGTTGTAGGGGTCCGGCTGCCCCCCCTGAGAATAGCCGTCGCCCGGCTGCTGGTCATAACCCTGGCCGTAGCCGCCCTGCTCGCCACCTCGGCTGTCGAGCATCTGCATTTCACTGGCGACCACCTCGGTAGAGTAGCGGTCCTGCCCGGTATTCTTGTCCTGCCACTTGCGGGTGCGCAGGGAGCCCTCTACATAGACCTTGCTGCCCTTGCGCAGGTACTCGCCGGCGATTTCCGCCAAGCGGTTGAAAAACACCACCCGGTGCCACTCGGTGCGCTCCTGCTGCTGGCCACTCTGCTTGTCCTTCCAGGACTCGGAAGTGGCGAGAGAGACGTTGGTGACAGCGCCACCACTGGGCATATAACGGGTCTCCGGGTCTCCGCCCAGATTGCCGATCAGAATGACTTTATTGATACCCCTGGCCATAGCCCTCTCCTTCATCACCCGGACGGTGCCGGGATTGTCGTTGTGCAAATTAAAAGGTTCGATCGCGCCGTCGGTAGGGCGCCACTGGCGCAGCGCAAACCAGTGTATTTTTATCCAGCAGGATACAACAGTCGCCGCATCACTGCCCAGCGCCAGGGCCTGCCTGGGGTTCCCGGCGCAGCGACCACCAGAGGCAGCCCCACAGTAGTACCACAACCAGTCCCAGCAGTGCGACCGCCGCTGCGCCGCCCTGGCCATAGAGATAGCCACCCAGGCTGCCGCCGACAAAAGCGCCAAAAAACTGCAGTGTGGCGTAAAGGCCTGAGGCGGCACCTCTGGCCCGCTCCGGGGCGCCGCGTGTCAGCTGGGCCGGCAGCAGCGCCTCCAGCAGGTTAAACGAGATGAAAAATACCACCAGCAGCGCGACCAGCAGCCAGGCGCCGCCGGTGACCAGGGCCAGACTCCCCGCTGCAAGTCCCGCTAATGCCACGCCCATGGCCATGGGCACGCGGCCGCGGCGCTCCGCCAGGCGCATCAGCGGCAACATCGCCACAAACGAGCCCAGCATCAGCGGGGCATACAGTTTCCAGTGTTCCGCACCGGGCAAGCCGAGCTGTGCCACAACCACAAGCGGCAGCGGCACGAACAGGGCGGTCAACAGCAAGTGTGAGAAAAACACACCGCTCACCAGCTGCCAGGTCTCACCGCTTTGCAGCAGCTGGCGAAAGTCGCCGCGATAAACACGCTGGCGGGGCCTGGTGGCCGGGGTCGGCACCAGCCGCCACAACAACAGCATGCCCAGCAGCGCCAGCACCGCGGTCAGCCAGAAAATCGCCTGCAGGCCGCCGGCGCCAGCCAGTAGCGGACCCAGAATTACTGCCAGCATAAACGCCAGACCGATGGCGGCACCGATAGCCGCCATTGCCTTGCCGCGATTCTCATCCCGGGTCAGGTCTGCCATCAGCGCCATGGTCGCCGCGGCTATGGCACCACAGCCCTGCAGCGCCCGCCCGGCAATGAGGCCATACACCGAATCCGTCTGTGCCGCCAGCAAACTGCCGGCGGCAAACAGAGTCAGGCCGGCGTAGATCACCGGCTTGCGCCCCCAGCGGTCGGACAGCACTCCCAGCGGTACCTGCAGCAGTGCCTGGCTCAGCCCATAGACCCCCAGGGCCAACCCCAGCAGCGCCGGAGTGCTGTGGCGGTAGCCGGTCCCGTACACCGACAGTACCGGCAACACCATAAACAGCCCGAGCATGCGGAACACATACAGGGCGGCCAGACCGGCGAGGGCGCGACGTTCGGTGGAATTCATGAGTTGCGTGGGACAGCTTAATCCGGCGCGCATTGTACCAGCGCTGGGGGCACAGGTGGATAAATAATCTGCACCACAGCGACGACGGACACGGGGGTTTGGTCCGCCTGGCTGCCAGCTTATACTTGACCGTTTTCCGCCAGCCAGCACAGGACCAAGCGAGCGTGGACACGATTTATGTACGGGGTGCGCGCACCCACAACCTGAAGAACATCGACCTGGATATTCCCCGCGATAAGCTGATTGTCATCACCGGACTCTCTGGCTCCGGCAAGTCCTCTCTCGCTTTCGACACCCTCTACGCAGAGGGCCAGCGCCGCTATGTAGAGTCCCTGTCCACCTATGCGCGCCAGTTCCTGTCGATGATGGAAAAACCCGATGTGGATACGGTCGAGGGGCTCTCCCCGGCCATTTCCATCGAACAGAAATCCACCTCCCACAACCCCCGCTCCACCGTGGGGACCATAACGGAGATCTACGACTACCTGCGCCTGTTGTTTGCCCGTGTGGGCGAACCCCGCTGTCCCGAGCACGGCGAGCCGTTGCAGGCACAGACTGTGAGCCAGATGGTGGACCAGGTGCTGGCCCTGCCGGAGGACACCAAGATGATGCTGCTGGCCCCCATTGTGCGCGATCGCAAGGGCGAGCATGTCCATGTATTCGAGCGGCTGCGGCGCGACGGCTTTGTGCGCGCACGCATCGACGGCCTGGTGTGCGACCTGGACGACACGCCCAAGCTGGATAAACGCAGAAAGCACACCATCGAAGTGGTGGTAGACCGTTTCAAGGTGCGCGAAGGGCTGCAGCTGCGCCTGGCTGAATCTTTTGAGACGGCACTGCATCTCACCGACGGTATCGCCTCCATCAGTTTTATGGAGGGCGGCGGGGAAGACCGGCTCTTTTCCGCCCGCCACGCCTGCCCGGTATGTGACTACTCGCTAAATGAGCTGGAACCGCGGCTGTTCTCGTTCAACAATCCCGCCGGGGCCTGCCCCAGCTGCGACGGCCTGGGAGTGAAGCAGTTTTTCGATGAGGACAAATTGATTATCGACCCGGACAGCAGCATCTCCGAGGGCGCCATCCGTGGCTGGGACAGACGCAATATCTACTACTACCATATGCTCGACTCCCTGGCCGAACACTATGGTTTCGATCTGGACAGGCCCTGGAGAAAGCTGCGCAAGCGCGACCGCCAGACACTGCTGCAGGGCAGCGGTGACGAGGTGATCGACTTCAGCTACGTCAACGACCGAGGTGACGTCACTGTGCGCCGCCACAGTTTCGAAGGCATTATCCCCAACTTCCAGCGCCGCTACCGGGATACCGAATCCCAATCTGTGCGCGAGGAACTGGCCAAGTACCTGAGCACCCAGAAATGCCCGGAGTGCAACGGCACCCGTCTGCGCCAAGAGGCGCGCAATGTTTTCATCGACAACCGCACCCTGGCCCAGATCACCGCCATGCCGGTAGGCGATGCCTTTGACTATTTCGGCCACCAGTTGAAGTTCAAGGGTGCGCAGAAGGAGATCGCCGACAAAATCCTCAAGGAACTCCGCGATCGCTTCCGCTTCCTGGTGGATGTGGGGCTCAATTACCTGACCCTGAACCGCAGCGCGGAGACGCTGTCCGGTGGCGAGGCCCAGCGCATTCGCCTGGCCAGCCAGATAGGCGCCGGGCTGGTGGGCGTGATGTATATTCTCGACGAGCCCTCGATCGGCCTGCACCAGCGCGACAATGAACGCCTGCTCAACACTCTCACCCACCTGCGCGACCTGGGCAATACGGTGATCGTCGTGGAACACGATGAGGACGCCATCCGCAGCGCCGACCATATCATCGACATAGGGCCCGGGGCGGGAGTCCACGGCGGCGAGGTGGTTGCGGTGGGGACCCACGCACAGGTGGCCGGGTGTAAGCACTCCCTAACCGGCCAATACCTGTCCGGGAGAAAGAAAATCGCCGTACCCGAGGAGCGCTATGTCCCGGATCCGGATTTTATCCTGCGCCTGGAAGGTGCCAGCGGCAACAATTTGCGCAATGTGGACCTGGAAATTCCAGTGGGTCTGTTTACCTGCGTAACGGGAGTATCCGGCTCCGGCAAGTCCACCCTGATCAACACGACTCTCTACCCTCTGGCAGCCACCGCCCTGAACAAGGCCACAACTCTCAAGGCATCCCCCTATAAGGCGGTCTACGGCCTGGAGTATTTCGACAAGTGTGTCGATATCGACCAGAGCCCCATCGGCCGCACGCCGCGCTCAAATCCCGCCACCTACACCGGTATCTTCACCCCTATCCGAGAACTGTTTGCCGGCACCCAGGAGGCGCGCTCCCGGGGCTACAAGCCCGGGCGCTTTAGTTTTAACGTCAAGGGGGGACGCTGCGAGGCCTGCCAGGGCGACGGTGTTATCAAGGTGGAGATGCACTTCCTGCCGGATATCTACGTGCCCTGCGACACCTGCCAGGGCAAGCGCTACAACCGCGAAACCCTCGAAGTGCAGTACAAGGGCAAAAGCATCCATCAGGTACTGGAGATGACCGTGGAGGAAGCGCGGGAATTTTTCGATCCGGTGCCCAGCGTGGCCAAGAAGTTACAGACACTGATGGACGTAGGCCTGTCGTATATCAAACTGGGGCAGGCCGCCACCACCCTGTCCGGCGGCGAGGCCCAGCGGGTCAAGCTCTCTCGTGAACTGTCCAAGCGCGACACCGGCCAGACCCTTTATATCCTCGATGAACCCACCACCGGTCTGCACTTCGCCGACATACAGTTACTGCTGGATGTATTGCACCGGCTGCGCGACCACGGCAACACCATCGTTGTGATAGAGCACAACCTGGACGTCATAAAAACCGCAGACTGGATAGTGGACCTGGGCCCGGAGGGAGGCTCGGGTGGCGGGCAAATCATTGCCGCTGGCTCACCGGAAGAAGTGGCAGAAATGGAAGCCTCCCATACCGGGCGATTCCTCAAACCAATGCTCGGATAGACCTCCCATTAACCCGGCAACCAAATCAGTTGTCGGGTTAATGCGGCATAAGGAATTGATCGCGCTCTGCGCCATACTGATTTCCACTGCCTCTTTCTACGCCACCTATCAACAGGCCAGAGCGGCCAACCTTCAGGTCAAAGTGATGACCATACCGATTGTTGAATTCTCCCACGGCAACTTTGATGTTCAGGAGAAAAAGCCTCTCATATCCTTTACACTTAAAAATGCCGGGTCCGGACCAGCCATCCTAAAATCCATTCAGTTCAACCACAACGATATCCTGTATTCCAATCATACGGAATTCTTAAAAGGCTGTTGTCGAAAAGAATATAACGAACTAATGCAAAGAATCGGCAAAGCACAAAAGGAAGGGACGAACATCAACTTTGAATCCGGGGGAATCGTCACCAGCCCGACAGACAATACTATTATCCCGGCAAAGTCTGACTTCGAGTTTCTAAGAATCTACAGAGGCAACTTATCCGTCGACCTCTGCAAAAAATTGATAAAGAGCGGTTCAATCTCTCTCTCATCGCCTGCTTCTGCTCTCCTCTCGGAGATTGTTATCAATCCAACTCCGAACATATTTCCGCGGAAGTAAAATCCTGCCCGGCAAGTTGATTTTAAGTCTAGACTGCCCTGAAATAGACTTGGGTCAGGCCCCTCCGTGAGGGGCTTGGACTCAGCGAGAAAGGTTTGCCGCCAGGAAGCTGTCCATTTTGCGAAACAGGGCGAGCCTATGCTCCTCCTTGCTCAGATAGTGGTCCCCGTCTTCGTAGACCACCAGTTCAAATGGCGTTCCAGCCTTTTGCAATGCCTTGGCCATGGCCTCGGAGTGCCTCACCGGAACGATTCTGTCTTTGTTTCCATGGGCCAACAACACCGGCACTTTTATCCGCTCGGCCAGCAGGCGCGGTGAAGTCTCACGCAGTCTTTGCTTGTCGTCGCGCAGACTGCCTATTTGCCGCTCGACAATTTCATTGTTTAAAAAGCGACGTTGGTTTCGCAGCAGCATCTGCAGATCCGTTACGCCGGCAAAGCTCACCGCACAGCGGTAGGTATCCGGTGTCTTGGCTACCCCCATCAGGGCTGCATAGCCACCGTAGGAGCCGCCCACGATACAGACCCGGTTCGGGTCCGCAATACCCTGTTCCACCAGCCACTGCAATCCGTCACTGATGTCGTCCTGCATCTGCAGACCCCAGCTCTTGAACCCAGCGGCCATAAAATCATAGCCGTAGCCCGCCGAACCGCGAAAATTCATCTGCAGTACCGCGTAGCCACGGCTGACGAAAAATTGTGTCCAGTAGTCAAAGGTATCCGTATCTGCAGCTATGGGCCCACCGTGGGGAAACAAAATCGTCGGTAATTGTTCCTGCTCCACCGTTTGTGGCAAGGTAAGAAACGCCTCTATCTGCAGACCGTCCCTGGCCTTGTAGCGCACCACTCGCTTCTCAGGCAGGTCGATGGTATCGAGTGCCGGGTAAGAGGATGCTATCGGTGTCACAGTGCCGGACTTTCTGTCTCCGTAAAAATACTTACCGGGCTGGTCGCTGCTGACGGTATACAACAGATATATCTGGCCGTTGTTACTCATATCGACGATATAGTTGTCCGTGCCCGGCAGTGCCCTGTTGATAGCAGCATCGAACGCAGCAAACTGGTCATCCCACAGGTGATACATGCTGTCATCTTTGGGAGCCACCAGACCCACAAAGCCTTTACGCCAGTTGGAATACAGCAACTGCCCCGAAACATCGTAGCCCTTGCGGGCATAAAGAAGCTGTTTTCCCAATGTTGGATTTTCAAGGTCGACTTTGTAAAGGGCCCGGTAACCATCCCGGTATCCGCTGACAATCAATTCGCTATCGGTCTCACCAAATGCTAGCGGCCTGAGCCTGTCTTCCGACAGTGCCGTATAGCTCCACCCCAAGCGATAAGCTTTTTCCCCTGTACGTCGATAGAAAACGCGGTAGGTGTCCTTTTCCAGATCGACGTATACACGCGGCTGATGATTGCCATCCAAAATCCAGTCCACGGTGCGGGCCTTGCCACCGCGGGCCTTGCGTATCGCTTTCCGCCCTGACTTGCTCAGTCGAACCTTGTACAGGCCTTTGGACCCCACTGCGTCAATATCCAGCGCCACCAAAATATAATCGGGCTCTTCCGGCAACCAATCGACAACGTCGTCCTGATATTGGGGGTCGCGCTCGGACTTAGACCGAATCTGAATCAGGTTTCGCATTGAACCCGGCTCATCGTATTTTACTGCCATCAAGCGGGTACTGGTGATTCCGGCACCATTCGCACGGCTCGGATACCAGAAGCTCATGACCAGATACTGATTATTCGCCCACCGAATCCAATTCACCTTATATTTCTTGTTGTCAGTCTTTGTGACCGGATAGATCCCTCCGGTTTTCCCGAGGTCTTGGGCATAGACGACAGTCTGTCCTTTGACATTGATAATCGCGGCGAAACGCTTGCCATCCGGAGACAGATCCACGGCCCGGTATGCGGGCAACTTGGCGAATGCCTCCACGGGGAGATTGATGGAATCGGCCACCGCGGGCAGGGCCACAACAACTGACAATAGGGCCAACCAAACCGGACCCACCCAACGCCTGAGCATGAAAAATCCTTCGTATTTTGTAAAAGATAATAAAAGAAAGACCAGACAAAATAGCGGCATTTAATCAGCGGATCAATAGGCACGAAATACACGAAAAAGCGCCTTTGAACTACAGTATTTCGCCTCCCCAGGCTGGAGCGATTTCGTCAACGGAGCCATGCTGCCAACCCGAGAATCGAGCGGCATATCGGGTCACGCGCCACCCTCTGGATGGGTTGGCACAAGCCATTGAAATACAAGCGATTCCGTGTGATCGTGCGGTGTTTTGCCCACTTGTTGAACCCACGGAAAAGCCAGCAAAATAGGAAGTTATATGACTCGCCACCAGCGGTTGAGTATCGGTCCGGCCACTATGGTGGCCGCCGCCTTTATCGGTCCCGGTACCGTTGTTTCCGCATCACTGGCCGGGGCCAATTACGGCTATGCACTGCTGTGGGCACTGTTATTCGCCATACTGGCCAGTGTGATACTACAGGAAATGGCCGCCCGGCTCGGGATAGTCACCGGACAGGGCCTCGGCGAAAATATTCGCCAGACCTTCAGCCAACCGCTGGCGCGCCTCCTGGCCATTGCGCTGGTGGTCAGCGCCATAGTGATCGGAAATGCCGCTTACCAGAGCGGCAATATTGTGGGGGCCAGCCTGGGGCTGGACGCGCTGACTTCCGCTACTTTTGGCCGCCAGTTCCCCTTTAGTCCCTGGCCGCTGCTGATCGCCGCGGCGGCCTTCTGCCTGCTATGGCGCGGGGAGTACCGCCTTATAGAGGGGGTACTGGTGTCGCTGGTGCTGCTGATGAGCCTGGCATTTGTGGCCACACTGGCCCTGACCGAACCGGATTTGCCGGCGCTGTTCAAGGGACTGTTGCGCCCCTCTATTCCCACCGGTGCCGGATTAACCGTCATCGCACTGATCGGCACCACCGTGGTGCCCTACAACCTGTTTCTGCACAGTGCCACCGCCAGCAGGAAATGGCGTGGTGTCGACTCCCTGCCCCAGGCGCGAAAAGACATTTTTATTTCCATTCCCCTCGGCGGGCTCGTCTCCATTGCCATAGTCGCCACCGCCGCCTCGGCCTTTTTCGGCCGCCAGATGACGCTGGGAGGCGCCGCGGATATCGCCCAGTCACTGCGACCACTGTTTGGCGACGGCGCCCAGTACCTGATGGGGGTTGGGCTTTTCTCCGCGGGTATTTCCTCGGCCCTGACGGCGCCTCTGGCCGCCGCTTACGCGCTCAGCGGTATTCTGGGAATAAAACCTGACTTGAAATCGATGGCATTCCGCTTGGCATGGCTTGCCATTTTAGCGGCAGGCACCCTCGCCGCCACACTGGAGATCCGGCCCGTCAGGTTGATCTGGTTCGCCCAGGTTGCAAACGGATTGCTGTTGCCGGTGGTCACTGCCTTTCTGTTATGGGAAATGAATGCGCCGCGGCTGGGAAAATTCAGAAATTCGCCGCTGCAGAATACTTTTGGACTGCTGGTCCTGTTGGTCACACTGGTGCTCGGGGCCAAAAGCCTGGCGTCCGCCTTTGAGTATCTATAGCGGAATAATGAAAAGGTATTTTCCAGTAGTCCACCAGGCCGAACAGGTATCCTGATACCGCAAGTCAGGTTTGTCAGGGCTTGATTTATCGAAGAGGGCAATCCCGCCCAGCACTTTCTGCCTCACTATTTCCAGTGGTGTTTTACGTCATTTGCCATGACTGGTACGTCTACGATGACCGTTTGGTTTTGCCCCTTAATTCCCTGGACCTACTGGGGTTTCTTCACTAACCTTGGCCCGCTTTAACCGATAAGCAATATGGAGGTGCTGTCGACCGCTACGCTCGAGTAAGGGTGAGAGAGCTTTCCAGCCCCTGAGGTATAACGCGCGTTCCGGCCCGGCCGCAACCCGTAATAATACCCACCAACACAGGGGATTTAATAATGATAAAAAGGCTCCGCTATGTGGCTCCAATCATCGCAGCCAGCCTTCTGACTCTGAGCGCCAGCGCCCACTCGGAACCGGGCGACTATGGCTTCTGGACTACGCTAGGCCACCTGTTCAATCCGCCCAAAGCGAATGCGCCGGTCACCCCCGCGCAGACTCAGGGCATGTACCCTCTGTCACTGGACGACCCGGGATTCAACGACGGCTTCGATCACGGTGATTTCGACGATTGGCAACAGGTAAACCTTTCCGCTGACACCGGCGCCATGTGTGGTAATGGCTCACCCTATAAATTCTTTGTCTACCGGGTGCCGGACACCAGCAACACCATGTTCTATTTCGAAGGCGGTGGCGCCTGCTGGGATTACGAGAGCTGCTCCGGTGCCGCCGGTATCCGCGGAGCCCGTAACCCCAACGGTATTCCCGACGGTTATGTGCAGAACATCAACCTGCTGGACTTTAGTAACTCTGCCAACCTGGCCACTGCCGCGGTATCGCCGCTGATCTATACCCACCACCCCTACAACCAGTTCAAGACCGGCGAATGGAACCTGGTGTATGTGCCCTACTGCACCGGCGACATCTATGTGGGCGACAAAACCGAAGTCTATCCGGATCCCAGCGGCCAGAAACCAGATCTGATCTGGCATCACAATGGCGTACGCAACGTACAGGCGGTGACTTCCTGGGTCAAAAACAATCTGCAAAAACCCAAGCAGATGGTGGCCGCGGGCTGCAGTGCCGGCAGTATCGGTGCACTGCTCAACTATTCCAAGCTGCGCGCGGATATGAACGTGGATTATGGCTACTTGATCGATGATTCCGGTCCCCTCTATCGCGCACCCCTGAACAGCAACGACAACAACCGCTATCCGTCGCTGCCACTGCACAAGAAGGTGCTCGATTCCTGGACCACCTATACTGCCAACGGTAGCCCCACTGACGTCAACCCGGTCAATATGCTCGCCAGCATCACACCGGGATTCGACAAGAACGAACTGGCTTCGCTCTATGTCGCCCTGTCCGGCAAGTTCCCCTCCGACCGTCTGGGCATCACCCACTTCCTCGCCGACGGCAACTTCTCTTCCTACTCCTACGAGCGTTTCTACGAGGATATTTACAACGATCCGGACCCGGCTTCACGCCTGGCCAAACTGCGCCAGAAATGGCAGCAGGACACCTTCGACAACCTGATTCCAGAACTTGAGCAGACCGGCAACTGGAGCTATTACTTCCCCATGTACCGGGACTTCAACGAGAGCCACTGCACTACCATCCTGGATCTGGAATATGGCGAAATCGCCGAGCACGGATTGGTACTGCGGGACTTCCTGAACAATGTTGTCAACTACCGCGGCGGGGCCCCACTCCGCGCCTACGAGTCGGATCAGGTTTCCGATTTCGAAAACAACCACAACTGGTTCTACGATTTGGTGGGAGGGCTGCTTTAATCCCGGTTATTCACCCGGCAATACAATAGGTTGTCGGGTGAATGCGGTACAAGAATCTGCCGGCGCAAGCCCTTCGGTGTAATTTGCGCGGCTTTTGAAGGACGACAACCCAATTGATGAGAGATTATCTATTGGGTTGCCAAGTTGATGCGTGGTCCATGAAGTGCTGCTGCTTCTATGGACCACCGCTCACTGAGTACCTTGACCTGCATAGGCTTTTTTCCGCGCCTCCTGCAGGCGCTGACGCAGGTACTCCTGCCGGCTCATGCCGTCGGGGAAGCTGGTCATCTGCTGTACTTCCTTTACTATCTCCACCTCCCTCTGCTTGTACTCCGCAAAGCCGGGCACTTCCTTGTAGGGATCGTATTCCGCAGTGTGGCGCTGGGATTTCTCTCTATAGCCTTCCACCAATTCAGCGGCAGCTTGTTCGAATGCGGCTTTGTCCGCACTGTTGCGCTCCAGCCAGGCGAGCTTCAATGCCAGGGCCTCATAGGCCATCACTCGACCCTCAGCCTCAATGGTTTCTATCAACTGCCAGATTTCCTGGTCGCTGAGTGTGTCGTCATCACCATTGAAATAGTCGTCCAGGGATAACTTGTCCCGCTCTTTGCGCAAATAGGCTTCCACCCGCGGATCCGACAGCAGTTTGGCCGCTTCCTGACGGTCCATTTCCGCGGGGGCCATCGCCATCAACTCCTGCCGACTCACGGAGCGGTTTTCTACCGTCCGGTCCGGAGTCGGTTCAATGTCCACCGATGGGGAAATGTTATACCGCCAGCCGGCGGCGACTGCACCCAGAATAACCACTGGGGTAACAACAGACAGCAGAACCTTATTATTCATTGTGACCGCTTCCGTTATCGGGATAACGGTGCAGTTTAACCGGCGCGGGACACTGTGCAAAGCGCGCAAGCTATCCAGCGATGCTGGGTCGCATAAGACAGGGGATTACACCCAGGTGAGCTTCCGTTCGTCAGTCGGCCGCGGGGCGCAGGGGGACTCTTTCGGGGGCACAAAGCCAGTCCGGGACTCGGGTGGCAGATTGCGCTGTTCCCAGGCGGATACGGCCTGTCCACAGCGACGCCGCTGTTCGTCGGTTAGAACTCTGCCGTCGGGCCACTTTCCCAGCTCTATGGCGCGCTTCAGACTCCCAATTACCTGGGGACTGAGGCTGTTGAGCAGGGTTTCAAAAGACATAGCGGGTCTCTTTGCGTTTAACGCCGCAGAAAAAAGCCGGTCCATGACCGGCTTTCACTGCTAGCTGGCTACCCGGCGTTACGCTTCGGCGGCTTCGGACTCTTCCTCAGCCTGCTGGCGATCCACCAGCTCGACGTACGCCATGGGAGCCTTGTCACCGGCGCGGAAACCACACTTGAGTATACGGATATAACCACCCGGGCGGGCTTCGTAACGGGGACCCAGCTCATCGAACAGCTTGCGCACTGCATCCTTGTCGCGGATACGGGCGAAGGCCAGACGGCGGTTGGCGACACTGTCACTTTTGGCCAGGGTAATCAGCGGCTCGGCAACGCGGCGCAGCTCCTTGGCTTTGGGCAATGTGGTTTTGATCAGTTCGTGCTCCACCAGCGAAGCGGTCATGTTCTTGAACATGGCCTTGCGGTGGGCGCTGGTGCGGCTGAACTTACGGCCACTATAGCGATGACGCATGACTCAATTCCTTCCGACTTTTAGTTGCCTTCGCGGCAAGTCGTTCTGGAGCAGCCGACAAAGCTGCTCGGGTTATTGCAAATTGTTCTGTTGCGGCTTGGCCGCTGTTACAGGGTGCTCAGCTTGCTGTCACCTTTGAGACTAGCCGGCGGCCAGTTTTCCAGGCGCATCCCCAGGGACAGGCCGCGGGACGCAAGCACGTCCTTAATTTCGGTCAGAGACTTCTTACCCAGGTTCGGTGTCTTCAGCAGTTCCACCTCAGTGCGCTGGATCAGATCGCCGATATAGTAGATGTTCTCCGCCTTCAGACAGTTGGCAGAACGCACCGTCAGCTCCAGGTCATCCACCGGGCGCAACAGGACCGGATCGACTTCCGGCTCGTCAGTCTTGGGCTGGGCCTCCTTCTCGCCGTGCAGGTCCACGAACGCCGACAACTGCTGTTGCAGGATGGTGGCGGCGCGGCGAATGGCCTCTTCCGGATCCAGGGTACCGTTGGTCTCCAGATCCAGTACCAGCTTGTCCAGGTCGGTGCGCTGCTCGACCCGCGCTGCCTCTACACTGTAGGCCACGCGGCGAACCGGGCTGTAGGACGCATCCAGTTGCAAACGACCGATCGCCCGGGTCTCTTCCTCTTCGTCGCGACGCGCATCCGCGGGTTGGTAACCGCGGCCACGGGCCACGGTCAGCCGCAGGCTGAGGTCTACGTCTCCGGTGATATTGGCAATCACGTGTTCAGGATTGACGATCTCGATATCGTGATCCACCTGAATATCCCCCGCGGTCACCGCGCCCGGACCGGTTTTGCTCAGGCTCAGTACCGCCTGGTCCTTGCCGTGCATCACAACCGCAATCTCTTTCAGGTTGAGCAGGATTTCAATTACGTCCTCCTGCACGCCCTCGATCGCGCTGTACTCGTGCTCGACGCCGTCTATTTCAACTTCGATAACGGCGCAGCCCGGCATGGAGGACAGCAGAATGCGGCGCAACGCATTGCCAAGAGTGTGACCAAAGCCGCGCTCCAGCGGCTCCAGAACCACTTTGGCATGGTTCGGATTGTATTCGGTGACGTCAATACGACGCGGTGTCAAAAACTCGTTGACAGCAGTCTGCATAGCCATACCTGTTTACAGTTACACTCCAACTCAGGAGCAGGACCTTACTTGGAGTAGAGTTCCACGATAAGGTTTTCATTGATCTCCGCCGGCAGATCGACGCGGTCCGGAACACGCTTAAAAGTGCCTTCCAGTTTGCTTGCGTTCACGTCCACCCATTCGATTTCGCCACGCTGTCCGGCGAGGGACACGGAATGCTGGATGCGCAGCTGCTTCTTGGCTTTCTCGCGCACAGCAACGACATCGCCTTCCTGTACCTGATAGGAAGGGATGTTAACGGTCGCGCCATTCACCAGAATCGCCTTGTGGGAAACCAACTGTCGCGCTTCAGCACGGGTGGCGCCGAAGCCCATGCGGTAAACCACATTGTCCAGACGCTTTTCCAGAAGTTGCAACAGGTTCTCACCGGTCGCTCCCTTCAGGCGCGCCGCTTCCTTATAGTAGTTGCGGAACTGCTTTTCCAGTATCCCGTAAATCCGGCGCACCTTCTGTTTTTCACGCAGCTGTACACCATAGTCGGACAGGCGGCCGCGGCCGGCGCCATGCTGACCTGGCTTGGACTCGGCGCGGCACTTGGAATCGTGCGGGCGTACGCCACTTTTCAGCTGTAGATCGGTACCTTCCCGACGGGAAAGTTTACATTTTGGTCCTATATAACGTGCCATTTTGTCAGCCCCCTCTTACACGCGACGTTTCTTGGGCGGACGACATCCATTATGCGGGATTGGCGTCACGTCGGTGATGTTGGTGATCTTGTAGCCGCAGTTGTTCAGTGCGCGCACAGCGGATTCGCGACCGGGGCCAGGGCCCTTCACTTCTACGTCTAGGTTTTTCAGGCCGTATTCCTGCGCCGCAGTACCTGCGCGCTCGGCCGCCACCTGGGCTGCAAACGGGGTGCTCTTGCGTGAGCCACGGAAGCCGGACCCACCTGCGGTGGCCCAGCTGAGGGTATTGCCCTGGCGATCGGTGATCGTCACGATCGTGTTATTAAACGATGCGTGGATGTGGGCAATACCGTCGACAACGGTCTTTTTGACCTTCTTGCGAACAGTAGTTTTTGGCTTAGCCATACCAGTATCCTAAATCCTGTATCAACTCCCCCGGGCCTGTCGGCCTCCAGAGGCTTGTTAAACCGCGAAATCGCGCCTTAATCAGGCTTATTTGCGAATCGGCTTGCGCGGCCCCTTGCGGGTGCGGGCATTGGTCTTGGTGCGCTGTCCCCGCAGCGGCAGGCTGCGGCGGTGGCGCAGACCGCGGTAGCAGCCCAGATCCATCAAGCGCTTGATGTTCATGGAGACTTCGCGGCGCAGGTCACCCTCTACAGTGAGTTTTGCAACTTCACCGCGGATGGAGTCGATCTGCTCTTCAGACAGGTCGCGGATTTTGGTGGATTCAGCGATACCAACCGCTGCCAAAATAGATTTGGCCGTGGTGCGACCGACCCCATAGACATGGGTCAGGGAGATCACGGCGTGCTTGTGGTCTGGTACATTGACACCAGCAATACGTGCCATAGAGGCGTACTCCACGTATCGGGAGCCACAGCTTGTTCTACTGTGGCTCTACTTCGATTCCGGCGCTGACAGCGACTAAAAAACCGCCTGCGCCACCAAAAAAGGCGCGCAAGGATAGCTTTTCAGACACCAATTTGCAATAGCCCGCCTCCCCTTCGACCTCCCGAAGCGGATGCGAACGACAGTCAACGCCCCCAATTGGAAACCTGTCCGGGGACAGGCTTCACTCCCGGGACCAGTAGTCCCGGGCGTCGCCGTCTGACACGGGGCCGTATCAGGCGGCTTTTTCCTCTTTCAGCTTTTATGGATGCCCGCGTGAACACCCAAGGGGCTGCGCCCTCTATCAGCCTTGGCGCTGCTTGTGACGTGGCTCGGCACTGCAGATGACCCGCAGAACACCCTTGCGACGCACGATTTTGCAGTTACGGCAGATCTTTTTAACGGATGCGCGTACTTTCACGACCTTACCTCAAATCAATCAGTCTGCGAGCTAGCGACGGCCATAGCCCTGCAGGTTTGCTTTTTTCATCATGCCTTCGTACTGGTGCGACAACAGATGTGACTGCACCTGTGACATAAAGTCCATCACCACCACCACAACGATCAGCAGTGAGGTACCCCCCAGATAGAAGGGAACATTAAATCCGACCACCAGGAACTGCGGCAGCAGTGACACTGCGGCAATATAGGCGGCACCGACCAGGGTGAGTCGGGTCAGTACCCGGTCGATATAGCGGGCTGTCTGCTCGCCAGGGCGGATGCCGGGCACATAGGCACCGGACTTTTTCAGGTTGTCCGCCACCTCATTCGGGTTAAACATCAACGCCGTATAGAAGAAGCAGAAGAAACCGATCAGCAAAGCGAACAAAATAATGTTCAGCGGCTGACCCGGCCCCAGTTGCAATGCCATCCACTGCAGCACCTCGGCGCCGAAGCCTTCGCCACCCTGACCAAACCACTGTGCCAGTGTGGCCGGGAACAGCAGGATACTGCTGGCGAAGATCACCGGGATCACACCGGCCATATTCACCTTCAGCGGCAGGTGGCTCGCCTGCGCAGCCGGTGCCGCAGAGTAGCGGCCGGCCTGGCGCCGCGCATGGTTGATGGTGATACGGCGTTGACCGCGCTCCATCACCACTACGAAATACACCACAGCCAGGGCGACAAAGCCAATCGCCAGCAGCAGCAGGATATGCAGTTCGCCCTGCCGCGCCTGCTCGAATGCCTGACCGATGGCGCTGGGCAGTCCGGCCACGATACCGGCAAAGATCAACATGGAAATACCGTTGCCGACCCCACGCTCGGTGATCTGTTCGCCCAGCCACATCATGAACACCGCGCCGGTTACCAGGGACACGACGGCCACGAAGTAAAAACCAAACGCCGGCTCCGGTGAGTAGGCCAGGTTTTGCCCCGCCAGACCAAAGGTCATGCCGATACCCTGGATCAGGGCCAGCGCCACCGTCAGGTAGCGGGTGTACTGGTTAATCTTGCGCCGGCCCGCATCGCCCTCCTTCTTCAGGGCTTCCAGAGAGGGGGTCACCGCGGTCATCAGCTGCATGATGATGGACGCGGAGATGTAGGGCATGATGCCCAGCGCCAGGATACTCATCCTTTCCAGGGCACCGCCGGAGAACATGTTAAACAGCCCCAGGATGGTTCCCTGGTTCTGGTTGAACAGGTTCGCCAGCTTGTCCGGGTCGATTCCGGGTACCGGAATATGCGTTCCGACGCGATACACCAGTATCGCGAGAAACAGAAAACGAAGGCGCGCCCAAAGCTCGCCCAACCCCTTGCTATTCGCTAAAGGATTTACACCGGTTCCTGGTCGTGCCATTGGCGCCTCGATTAGTCTTCAATTTTACCGCCGGCAGCTTCGATCGCCGCCTTTGCACCCTTGCTCACTCCCAGACCCTTCACAGTGACCGCTTTGGTCAGCTCTCCCGAGAGAAACACCTTGGCGCGTTTAATATGGCTGCCGATAATATCGGCATTCTTCAGCGCTGCCAAATCGATTGTGTCGCCTTCCACCTTGGCCAGTTCGGCCAGGCGTACCTCTGCGGTGAAGCGGGATACCCGGGCGGTGAAACCGTACTTGGGCAGACGCTTCTGCAGGGGCATCTGACCGCCTTCGAAGCCCGGACGCACGCTGCCACCGGAGCGCGACTTCTGACCCTTGTGGCCGCGGCCACCGGTCTTGCCCAGGCCGCTGCCAATACCGCGACCAACGCGCTTGGCGTTGCGCTTGTGGCCCTGTGCGGGAGATAAGTCGTTCAAACGCATGTTATTCCCCCTCCACCTTCAGCAGATAATTCACTTTGTTGATCATGCCGCGCACAGAGGGAGTGTCTTCCACTTCCACAGTGTGACCGATGCGGCGCAGACCCAGACCCGCAACACACGCCTGATGATTTTTCAGGCGTCCAGCAGTGCTCTTGATCTGGGTGACTTTAATGGTCTTCTTAGCCATGGTGCTACCCAATAAATAACCCTGGTCCGAACCGCTATCAGTTCAGAATTTCTTCGACAGACTTGCCACGCTTGGCCGCAACATCCTCCGGGCTCTGCATTTGCTCCAGCGCCTTGAAGGTTGCCCGTACCACGTTCACCGGGTTGGTGGAGCCGTAGCACTTGGCCAGTACGTTGTGCACCCCGGCCATTTCCAGGACAGAGCGCATGGCGCCACCGGCGATGACGCCGGTACCCTGGGAAGCGGGCTGCATATAAACCTTGGAACCGCCGTGACGGCCCTTGGTGGCGTACTGGATAGTATCGCCATTCAGATCCACCTGGATCATTTCGCGGCGCGCGGCTTCCATCGCCTTCTGGATCGCCACCGGCACTTCGCGAGCCTTGCCCCTTCCGAAACCGACGCGGCCATTGCCGTCGCCAACCACGGTCAGTGCGGTAAAGGCGAAGATACGACCACCTTTAACAGTCTTGGCAACGCGATTGACCTGGACCAGCTTCTCCTGCAGGCCTTCGTCGTTGCTTTTGTCTTTCTCTCTAGCCATAACTCAACCCTTAGAATTTCAGACCGGCTTCGCGGGCAGCATCAGCCAGAGCCTTAACACGGCCGTGATACTTGTAGCCGCTGCGATCAAAAGCAACCTGTTCCACACCGGCGGCCTTGGCGCGCTCGGCGATCAGTGTGCCCACTGCGGTAGCAGCGTCCACGTTGCCGGTTTTACCTGAGCGCAGATCCTTGTCCAGAGTGGAGGCGGAAGCCAGCACTCTGTCGCCCTCGGCAGACAAAATCTGTGCGTACATGTGGCGCGGCGTGCGGTTCACGGTGAGGCGAACGGCGCCCAGCTCACGGATCTTGGCGCGGGCACGGCGTGCACGACGCAAGCGGGATGCATTCTTAACGTTCATATCTATGCCCTATTTACTTCTTCTTGGCCTCTTTGCGATACACGCGTTCGTCGGCATAACGGACACCCTTACCTTTGTAGGGCTCCGGCGGACGGAAGGCGCGGATCTCAGCGGCCACTTGACCCAGCAGCTGCTTGTCGCTGCTCTTGAGTACGATTTCAGTCTGGCTCGGGGTTTCGACCACGACACCCTCCGGCAACTGATAATCGATCGGATGGGAGAAGCCCAGGGTCAGGTTGACAGTCTTACCGGACGCTTTCGCCCGATAACCGACACCCTGCAACTGCAATCTCTTTTCAAAACCAGTGCTCACACCAACAACCATATTGTTGATCAGCGCACGTGTGGTACCGGCCAGCGCCCTGGCCTGCTTGGAGCCACTGCGCGCCGCGAAGGTCAGCTGGCTATCCGCCTGGCTCACTTCCACATCGTTGTGAACAACCATGCTCAGGTTACCGTTACCGCCCTTGATGGCGATGTCCTGACCTTTCAGGTCAACGGTAACGCCTGCGGGGATAACTACCGGACTATTTGCTACTCGAGACATGATAACCCCCGCTTAGAATACGGTGCAGAGCACTTCGCCACCGACACCGGCCTGGCGCGCAGCGCGATCGGTCATCACCCCCTTGGAGGTGGACACGATCGCGATACCCAGGCCACCGCGTACGGTCGGCAGAGTTTTCTTACCAGTGTAAGCGCGCAGACCTGGACGGGAAACGCGGTCCAGCTCGGCGATAACCGGCTTGCCCTGGAAATATTTCAGGGCAATGGTCAGCTCCGGCTTGGCGCCTTCACTGACACTGCAATCGGAGACATAGCCTTCGTCCTGCAGGACCTTGGCTACCGCTACTTTCAATTTGGATGATGGCAGGGTGACTTCCGCCTTTCCGCGCGCCAGGGCATTGCGGATACGGGTCAGCATGTCTGCCAACGGATCTTGCATACTCATCTTATGAGACTCCTCAAATCTGCCAATACCTGCCGGAAATTACCAGCTGGACTTCACCAGGCCGGGCACATCACCACGCATCGCTGCCTCGCGCAGCTTGTTACGGCACAGACCGAACTTGCGGTATACGGCGTGGGGGCGACCAGTGATACGACAGCGGCGTTGCTGGCGTACCGGGCTTGCATCGCGCGGCAGTTTTTGCAGCTTGAGTTGAGCCTCCCACCGCTCCTCTTCGGAAACAGTGGCACTGGCGATGATCGCCTTCAGCTCCTGACGCTTTGCGGCGTACTTAGCTGCGGTTCGAGCGCGCTTGTTCTCGCGCGCAATCATGGATTTCTTCGCCATGGAATCCTCTTAACCCTTAAGCGGGAAGTTGAACGCTTTCAGCAGCGCGCGACCCTGATCGTCGTTTGCCGCTGTGGTGGTAATACAAATATCCAGTCCGCGGAGCTTGTCCACTTTGTCGTAGTCAATTTCCGGGAAGATAATTTGCTCGGTCACGCCCATCGAAAAATTACCGCGACCGTCGAACTGCTTCGGACTGACGCCGCGGAAATCGCGGATACGCGGGATGGCGATGTCGATCAAACGCTCCAGGAACTCGTACATACGCTCACCGCGCAGAGTTACCTTGCAGCCGATCGGCCAACCGTCGCGGATCTTAAAGCCCGCAATAGACTTGCGCGCCTTGGTCACGATGGGCTTCTGACCAGTAATTGCCGTCATATCGTTGACAGCGTGTTCCAGCACCTTCTTGTCACCAATCGCTTCGCCGACACCCATGTTGACGGTGATCTTGGTGATGCGCGGCACTGCCATCACATTCTCGAGACCCAGCTCATCTTTGAGCTTGGCCGCGAGTTCCTTAGTGTAGAGCTCTTTAAGCTTTGCCATGATCTACCAACCTGCTTTTGCGCCAAGAGCCTTAGATGGCTTCGCCGCTGGATTTGAAGACGCGGATCTTGCTGCCGTCTTCCAGTACTTTGAAGCCCACCCGGTCGGCTTTCTGCGTGCCGGGGTTGAAGATGGCCACGTTGGAAGCATCGATAGACGCTTCCTTTTCCACGATGCCACCGGCAATACCCAGTTGGGGATTTGGCTTCTGGTGTTTTTTAATCATCTGCACACCGGAAACGATCAGACGGCCATCACTCAGCACCTTGCGTACGGTACCGCGCTTGCCTTTGTCGCGACCGGCAACAACGATCACTTCGTCGTCACGCTTGATCTTGCGCATAACTCTATCTCCGCTCCAGGCTTAGATAACTTCGGGCGCCAGCGAGACGATCTTCATGAACTTCTCACCGCGCAGTTCGCGAGTTACCGGGCCAAAAATACGGGTGCCGACCGGCGCATGTTGCTGGTTCAGCAGTACCGCTGCGTTATCGTCAAATTTGATCAGTGAACCGTCGGGGCGGCGCACACCTTTTTTGGTGCGAACCACCACTGCGTTCATCACCTGTCCCTTCTTCACCTTACCGCGGGGAATGGCTTCCTTTACGGTTACCTTGATAATGTCGCCCACGCGTGCATAACGACGATGGGAGCCGCCCAGCACCTTGATGCACATGACACGGCGAGCCCCACTGTTGTCAGCCACTTCTAAGTAGGATTCCGCTTGAATCATTGTCTCTCTCCGAAACCTTTCAACCCGGCATTCAATGCGCTAGGGGTTATACCTTCGCCGCACGCTCTACAATTTTCTGCAAAGCCCAGGACTTGCTCTTGGACAACGGACGAGATTCCTCGATAGTGACAACATCGCCGATGTTGCACTCATTACCCTCGTCGTGGGCCTTGAGTTTGGTGGACTTGTTTACGATTTTGCCGTAGATCGGGTGCTTAACACGGCGCTCGATCAAAACGGTGATGGTTTTATCCATCTTGTCACTCACGACCTTGCCGGTGAGTGTACGCTTCAGCTTTGCTTCCGCCATGATTAGTTACCTGCCTTCTCGGTCAACACAGTCTTAATGCGAGCAATGTCGCGACGAGTCTGCTTCAACAGATGGGTCTGGGCCAGCTGACCGGTGGACTTTTGCATTCGAAGCTTGAACTGAGCCTCAAGTTGGTTCAGCAATTCCTGATTCAACTCTTCAACTGACTTTTCGCGTAGATCTGCAGTCTTCATTACATCACCGAACGCTTAACGAAAGTTGTCTTTACAGGCAGCTTGGCCGCAGCAAGCTCAAACGCTTCGCGAGCCAGATCTTCGGATACACCCTCCATCTCGTAGAGGACCTTGCCCGGCTGGATCTGAGCCACCCAATATTCAACACCACCTTTACCTTTACCCATCCGCACTTCGAGGGGCTTGTTGGTAATTGGCTTGTCCGGAAACACGCGAATCCAGATTTTACCGCCACGCTTTACGTGACGGGTCATGGCGCGACGGGCCGCCTCGATCTGGCGCGCAGTAATGCGGCCGCGACCGATGGCTTTGAGGCCGAACTCGCCAAAGCTCACCTTGGAGCCGCGCTGAGAAAGACCGCGATTGCGCCCCTTCTGTACCTTGCGGAATTTTGTACGCTTTGGTTGCAGCATCTGCGTACTCCTTATTTAGCAGCTTTCTTGCGGCTCTTCGCCGGCTTCTCATCGGGCACTTCGTCACCGATGACTTCACCTTTAAAGATCCACACCTTGATGCCGATGATGCCGTAAGTGGTCATCGCCTCGGCAGTGGCGTAGTCGATATTGGCACGCAGGGTGTGCAGGGGTACACGGCCTTCGCGGTACCACTCGGTGCGGGCGATTTCCGCACCACCGAGACGACCACTCACCTGAATCCTGATGCCCTGGGCGCCCTGGCGCATGGCGTTTTGTACCGCGCGCTTCATGGCGCGACGGAACATGACACGGCGCTCCAGCTGCTGGGCGACATTCTGGCCCACCAGAGTTGCATCCAGGTCCGGCTTGCGCACCTCTTCGATATCGATATGCACCGGCACGCCCATCTGCGCGCTTACCTCTTTGCGCAGACGTTCCACGTCTTCACCTTTTTTACCGATCACGATACCGGGCCGGGCGGTGTGAATCGTCACACGCGCGGTGTTTGCCGGACGCTCGATCTCGATTCGGCTCACAGAGGCGTGGGCCAGTTTTTTGCGAATGAATTCGCGAACTTTCAGATCCGTGTACAGCTTGTCTGCGTACTCGTCGCTGCCGGCATACCACACGGAGGTATGCTTTTTAACGATACCCAGACGAATGCCGGTAGGATGTACTTTTTGTCCCATGGTTTTCTCGCCTGCTCTGTTATTTCTCGGCCACTTTCACAGTAATGTGACAAGTACGCTTAAGAATACGATCAGCACGACCTTTGGCACGCGGCTTAATGCGCTTCATGGTCATACCTTCGTCCACAAAAATTGTGGAAACCTTCAGTTCATCCACGTCGGCGCCCTCGTTGTGCTCGGCGTTGGCAACCGCCGACTCCAGCACCTTCTTGACGATCGCCGCACCCTTTTTATTGCTGAATGCCAGAATATCCAGGGCTTCCTCAACGCCTTTGCCACGAACCTGATCCGCTACCAGTCGCGCCTTTTGCGCCGACAGACGTGCGCCGCGTAATTTTGCTGCTACTTCCATCGTAATAACCTCGGCTTAGCGCTTCTTCGCTTTCTTATCCGCAGCGTGGCCGCGGTAAGTGCGGGTGGCAGCGAACTCGCCCAGCTTGTGACCAACCATTTCTTCGTTGACCAAAACGGGCACGTGTTGACGACCGTTGTGCACAGCGATCGTCAGCCCCACCATTTCCGGCATAATCATGGAACGGCGGGACCAGGTTTTAATCGGCCGGCGATCATTGGCTGCAATCGCTGCCTCCACCTTTTTGATCAGGTGCAGATCAATAAAGGGACCTTTCTTGAGTGAGCGTGGCACTGTCGATTCCTCTCTAGCTGCTCAGACACCGCGCGGCTTACTTGCCGCGGCGACGTACAATCATTTTATCGGTGCGCTTGTTCTTGCGCGTTTTCTTACCCTTGGTGGGAACGCCCCAGGGGGTCACCGGATGGCGTCCACCAGAGGTACGACCCTCACCACCACCGTGCGGGTGGTCGACCGGGTTCATCGCCACACCGCGAACGGTTGGACGAACACCGCGCCAGCGCGCAGCACCGGCCTTGCCCAGCTTGCGCAGGCCGTGCTCGGAATTGCCCACTTCACCCAGGGTTGCGCGGCACTCAGCGAGCACCTTGCGCGTTTCCCCGGAACGCAGGCGAATGGTCGCGTACTGGCCATCCCGGGCCACCAGTTGCACAGAGGCACCGGCGGAACGGGCCAGCTGGGCGCCCTTGCCCGGCTTCAGCTCGATGGCGTGGATCACCGAACCCACCGGAACATTGCGCAGGGGCAGAGTGTTGCCCACCGCAATCGGCGCGGCATCGCCCGACTGAATGGTGGCACCCGCCTTGAGGCCCTTAGGCGCTATGATGTAGCGGCGCTCACCATCGGCGTAACAAACCAGTGCGATGTTCGCACTGCGGTTGGGATCATACTCCAGGCGTTCAACTTTGGCCGGAATACCGTCCTTGTTGCGCTTGAAGTCGATGATGCGATAGTGCTGCTTGTGACCACCACCGATATGACGGGTAGTGATACGACCATTGTTGTTACGGCCACCGCTTTTGCTTTTGCTCTCCAGCAAAGGGGCATAGGGCGCGCCTTTGTGCAGGTCGGGATTGACGACCCTTACCTGATGGCGTTGACCGGCGGAGGTCGGTTTACTTTTTACAATCGGCATTGCAACTGTCCCCTTTACTCAGCAGCTTCAAAGTTGATATCGCTGCCTTCAGCCAGGCGAACATAGGCTTTTTTCCAGCCGCTGCGACGGCCTATGCCGTGGCGGGTGCGTTTGGTTTTGCCTTTGACGTTCAGGGTGCGAACCTGCTCGACGGAAACGTTGAACAGTTTCTCAACCGCGGCCTTGATCTCAGCTTTCTCGGCGTCGGCGACAACCTTGAAAACCACCTGGTTGGCGCTATCGGCCAGCATGGCGGCTCTTTCGGAAACCACCGGGCCCAACACTATGTTGTAGAGTCGCTCCTGGTTCATCCCAGCACCTCTTCAATTTTCTTGAGCGCGGCCACGGTAACCACCACCTTGTCAAAGCGGATCAGGCTCACCGGGTCTATGCCCTGCACGTCGCGGACGTCGATCTTGTGCAGGTTGCGCGCGGCCAGGTAGAGGTTTTCGCTCAGCTCCTCGGTCACGATCAGCGCATCGGCCAAATCGAACTGGGCCAGCTTGCTCACCAACTGCTTGGTCTTGGGCACCTCCACGTCGAAGGACTCCACCACCACCAGGCGCCCCTGACGGGCCAGCTCGGACAGGATGCAGCGCAGTGCAGCGCGGTACATTTTCCTGTTCAACTTGACGCTGTGATCGCGCGGCTCAGCGGCAAAAGTGACACCACCGGAGCGCCACAGCGGGCTACGGATAGTGCCCGCACGGGCGCGGCCGGTACCCTTTTGACGCCAGGGCTTTTTGCCACCACCGGAAACGTCAGAGCGGTTTTTCTGTGCCTTGGTACCCTGGCGAGCGCCGGCCATGAAGGCGACCACTGCCTGGTGCACCAGGTCCTGATTGAATTCACGCCCGAAAGTCACTTCAGAGACAGCCACTGTGCCTTTGGCACCTTCGGGAGTGGCGATATTCAGTTCCATACCCATTTCCCCCTCGGTGTTAGGCTTTAACTGCCGGGCGAACAATTACGTCGCCACCGGGAGCACCGGGCACGGCACCTTTCACCAGCAGCAGGTTACGCTCGGCATCCACACGAACCACTTCCAGGTTCTGCACGGTGACGCGCTCAGCACCCATATGGCCGGCCATCTTCTTGCCTTTCCATACGCGGCCAGGAGTCTGGCACTGACCGATAGAACCGGGTGCGCGGTGGGACAGGGAGTTACCGTGGGTGGCATCCTGGGTGCGGAAGTTCCAGCGCTTAACGCCGCCCTGGAAACCCTTACCTTTGGAGGTTCCGGTCACGTCGATCTTCTGGCCAGCCTCAAAGCCGGACACAGTGATCTCAGAACCGATTTCAAAAGCCTCTTCAGCACCTTCGGTGCGCAGTTCGAAGAGACGGGTACCAGCCTCTGAGCTGGCTTTGGCGAAGTGGCCCGCTTGGGGCTTGGAGACACGGGACGCCTTGCGACTGCCCACAGTGACCTGGACAGCGGCATAGCCGTCGGTTTCAGCGGTTTTCACCTGAGTGATGCGATTCGGGGCCACCTCAATCACGGTGACCGGAATGGATACGCCACTCTCGGTGAAGACGCGAGTCATGCCGCTCTTGCGGCCGACAATACCTATTGTCATCTTTTCAACCTCTCAGTGCACGGGGCTTTAACCCACTGCGGCCGCCCAGTTTCAGAGCGTTACACTACCCAGACCTTTTTCGCCCGGGATTCGGTAGTTAGTAAAAGTGTTAGCCGAGACTAATTTGGACCTCTACACCGGCCGCCAGATCGAGCTTCATCAGCGCGTCGACGGTTTTCTCGGTCGGCTCAACGATGTCCAGCAAACGCTTGTGTGTACGGATCTCGTACTGATCGCGCGCGTCTTTGTTGACGTGCGGGGAAATCAACACGGTGTACTTCTCTTTGCGAGTCGGCAGCGGAATAGGACCGCGGACCTGCGCACCGGTGCGCTTGGCCGTCTCGACGATCTCCTGGGTAGACGAGTCGATCAGCTTGTGATCGAACGCCTTCAGGCGAATTCGGATACGTTGACCCTGCATGGAATCAAACTCCAACTCAAAACCAAAGAACGTCCTTTTACGCAGCCCCGTGGGCGGGCGAAAAGGAGCGCGAATTCTACGGGCAGGCCGCCGCACTGTCAACTGGAGGACCGGCACAAATTTACCCGCGCGCAAACTACAATGAAGTATCGGCAGCGGATCGAGGATATCAACGTGACTATTGCCGCAAGATTGAGTCAATATCTCAATGACCAATCAGTCGATTATCGTCTGATTCAGCATCCCCACAGCCATACCAGCCGTGAGAGCGCCCATGCCGCCCAAGTGCGGGAGGACCGGGTGGCCAAGGCAGTCCTGCTCAGGGACGATGAGGGCTATGTGATGGCGGTAATACCCGCCAGCAGCAGCCTGGATATGCGCGCAGTCCACGACGAAACCGGGCGCAATGGCCTGCAGATGGTAGCGGAGAACGAGCTGGGGCCGCTATTCCCGGATTGTGAGCTGGGCGCCCTGCCTCCTCTGGGCCAGGCCTACGGTATCACCACACTGCTGGATAGCGGCCTGAGCCGCTGCGAGACCATCTATTTCGAGGCCGGTGACCACGAGGAGCTGGTGGCGATGGATGGACCGCGATTCACGCAGTTGTTCATGGGCAGCCACATCGCCGACCTAAGCAAAGACTGGCCTTAGCAGGGGAAGGGAGTGACAGCCGGGCGGCCCGCCCCCGGGCCTTGGCGCCCAACTGGAGACTCCTGCTGAAGGGAAACACCGAGGCCGCACAAGCGATGCTATGCGCTCCCCTTCGCTACAGGAACTGACATACCCTGACCCCTAGTGATAGAGTTCTGACATGGAGTCACTCATCGATACTGGCTGATGAAGGAGGCTGTGCAGCCGCACCGGCATCTCCCTCTGTGCGGCCGTACCCTTAGAGCAACCAATAATAACAACCGGGTGAACCACAAATGGAACGACCCCGTTTGACACACAGTTTCGCCAATGCCCAGCACCCCTCCAGCTATTGATCAATACCAGAAATGGCTAGGTATCAGCGCCCGGCTTTCCGGAGACTCCCAGGGAGCGGACGACCTGCTGCAACAAGGCCTGCTGGCCGCACTGGAGGCACAGCGAAAGCCCTTTCAGGAACCCCGGGACGCCGCCTGGTTTTATGGGGTACTGCGCAATCTGGCCGCCCAGACAATCCGGCAGACCAGGCGCCGCCAGGCCCGGGAGTCCAGCTACGCCGAGGAAAACAGCCAGCCGGGACGAGAAACGATCCTGGGCGGCAGCAGCATCCCGGCCCTGCCCCCGGCACAGCGGCTGGTACTGCTGCTGGCTTTGAACGGTCTCAACAAAAGTGAGATTTGCCAGGTTCTCGGCATTGCCGATGCCACTTTGCGCCAACGCCTCAGCGCTATGCGCAAAAAACTCGCCTCGCAGGAGGCTCGCAGGAAGATCGACCCCGCAAGCCTGGCTGCGGCCTACGCCGCGCGAATGGACAGCGCAAACCCTCCCGGAGCCGGCCAACGCCGCGCCGCCCTGGCACAGGGACCCGCCCGCCTGGCGGACTTTCGCTTTGGCATCACAGACCCGGACTGCAACCTCCTTGCAATCAGCCGCTCACCGGAGAAATAGCGTTATCCGGTTCGCGCGGCGCGCCGCTCCATATTGGCCAACCACTCTGACGGCAGAGCAGATAAGTGGAAAAATAAACTGAGTGATCGGCTCACAAAACAACCAAGCGCGGCAATAAGTAAGTGTCCGCAAAGCGGAGATACACTCGAAACCAAGCATTGACCGGAGATTGTTATGTTACAAAATTCACATATAGGCGCTGTGGTATTTTTTGTCAGCGACCTGGATAGTACGCGGCAGTTTTATGAAGGCACCCTAGGGCTTGAGACCAGCTGGATAGCCGCTGCAGAGGGGGAAGAAGACGGCAGCCATCTGCTAGCCCATATCGGCGACGCTGTACTGGTCTTCTTTAAGGGAGAGGAGAAGCCGGCAAGGACACCTATCATTGTTTTTTCAACCGGCGACAACGACATACACCGTATGGTTGAACAGCTGGTCGCCTGCAACGTGGAAATTATTGCCCCAGTGCAACATGCTCCGGATGGCGGCTTGACCGCGGATTTTGCGGATCCGGACGGACACATATTGAGCCTCTACCAACCACCCACCGAAGTATCCCAAAAGCTGTGACGCAATAAGACAAACCGCAATCCGGGCGTTAGGGCGCCCGAATTGCGGTAGAAAACTAACCTCTCGAAAAAGTTTGGCCTCCGAACATTGGGTGGTAAGATTAATGCTATAAGAAATCAATGGATCGCCCGACCCTAGCAATCGAACTCAGCAATACCGAAAACGGGAAGCAAGTCTCTAATGAAGGTTGGCGGTGGCTACCAGAAAACGTATGGTCATCAAGACCGGGTAGGCAGGAAGAAGAATTACAAAAAGAACACCTAAGGGTATTATTCTTTAATTAGCACTCATGTCCCGTCGATCCGTACGAACAGGTTTAACAAGTTACAAGGGATTTGCTCTCTTATGCTCAAGCGAACAAGTAGTTTTATACCTCCACATCCAGATACTCGACTAAGGAACGTCTGAATAACTCAACAATCGCTACGGCAGTATCAGTATTTTCTGGTGCGGGCCTGAATTTGACCAAAACAACCCTGAGATTGTTTGTTTTTTCACCTGGAATCTACTTCTCAGCAGATTCCAGGTGCACTGGCCCTAAGCCAGAAGATATTTTTGACTGCGAAGCAGGTTTGACAGACCAGCTA
>NZ_JBFRBC010000016.1:0-160046 GCF_040932045.1 Microbulbifer sp. TYP-18 | reverse complement strand
TTGATAGTGTATTCGGCTTCGGCGAAGGTCAGTTGGCTCATGATTGAATCTGTGTATGTTGGAAATGGGGTAAATTATGCCAGACTGAAGCAGTTTTTCAGAGGTTCCCTAACTTAATCAGAAGCTCCCTTATTAACCGATAAATTGAAAGTATGAGCAACTTAAAATAAAGTGCCAGGGCGTGAGCCAAACTAAATCCAGGCAAGCGTTAGCGAACTAGAGTCCAAGAATACAAATTGAATTTCACATAAATAAGAATAGAACAAATAAAAGCTTTACATCGCCGATCACTTTTTAACCACAACCCCACTTTCATATGTATTATTTTTTGCGTTTTACTGCGCACAAAAGCGGCCTCCAACTCCAACTCCAATTAAGCAGTAAAAATTACTTACGGTGGCATCATAAAAATTCCTAGCGATAAAAATACGATTCAGAAGTTATGCTATAAGCTTCAATATTTATTTGTCGTACCCACTATGGAAAATTAGCATCTACATTAACAAGCATAAGTATTGAATGGAGAGTTGAGTGAACCTAAAGTTTATCACACCGAAACTACATGGATTCCTGGATTACACTGCAGCTATCGCATTGATTGTCATGCCTTTTTTATTAAGCTTGAAAGAACATTCGATTTTTGTAGCTTGGTTTTCTATTGGCACAGGCGTAGGACTGGCGCTCTATAGCTTACTGACAGATTATCAATTTTCTTTACTAAAACTACTACCATATAAATTTCACTTATTGCTGGATGGGCTAGCAAGTGTGGCCTTTCTATTGGTTGCCGTTCTGCATGAAGGAACTCTGGTCAGCAAGGTTTATTGCTTGACTATGGGCATGGGGGTTATTGCCGTTATTTTACTTTCGCAAAAGCAGGCAAGAATGCCTGCCACTTTATAGCCACTTGACTTAAAATCGATAATACCGCGTGCAAGCAAAAACACTTTTTGAACGTCGGACTGGCCAAGTGTAACTATCTCAAACAAAAGATGGGATGATGGTCGTCCATTCTGGCGGCATTCCTGTTTAGAACACCACCACTAGAACCTTTTCAGGCCACAAAACCATATTCTATGCAGTAATCCACTTCAACGAGATAAACCAAGTTAGAATTGTCTACTCTTGCCGAAGAGAGCTGCACTAATAATACCTCAACCCGAAAGCTAAACTATGGAAAGTTTCAAACAAGGGGTTTGAGAATATACTTCGATAAGCACCCTCGCTTTTACACCCACCCTGAATCAAAGGCCAGCCTCTTCAATTACCAAAAAGCCGGGCATAATGCCCGGCTTTTCAGCTGTCCAGGGTATTTAAGAATTTAGATAGCGGGATGTTTCCTCTTCTGTCACTTCCGGCGAGTTCTCCGGCGCCTTCAGCGGTTTGAAGATCAGCAGCAACAGCGGCAGCAGCGTTAGCGAACCCAGCAGCGCCGCGGACATGGCCAGCGCGGTCAGCAGACCAAAGTAGATGGACGGCACAAACTTGGACAGCGCCAGAATCGAGAAGCCGGCAATGATGGTGATCGCGGTGTAAAACATGGCCCGGCCAATAGTGGCGTGACTGCGGTGCATGGTGGCGACATAGTCGCCGTCTTTGGCAAATTCGCTGCGGAACCGGTACAGGTAGTGAATAGCGTGATCCACACCAATACCCACGGTGATGGCGGCAATGGTAATCGTCATCATATCCAGGGGAACACCGGCCAGGCCCATGCCTCCCAGCACCACAGAGGCCGCCAGGATATTGGGCGTCAGCGCGATCAGCGCCAGTGGCAGCGAACGGAACAGTGCCAGGAACATCAAGAGTATGCCCAGAAACACCGCGCCCAAGGTCAGAATCTGCGACTTGAACAGGCTCTGCAACATATTGTTGTAAAGCACCAGCAGCCCGGTAAGGTGCACCCTCCCCGGCGCCACGCCCATGTCGTCGTGGACATAATCGTAGATCCGCTGGATCAATTCGTCCCGCCGCAGGTTGGGATCCGTCTCCTTCACCCGTAAAGCGATTCTGGTCTGGCCGTGCTCCACTGACAGGTAGGGGTCCACCAGCACTTGGTTGATCTCCGACGGCAGACTGTTGCGCGCCACCGCCAATTCGAAATCATTGAGCGGTCCGCCGTTGAGGTCCCGCGCCACCTTATATAGAGTCGCCAGCGACTGTACCTTGCCGATTTCCGGCTGCCGCTCCAGATAGTCGTGCAACTGCTCTATCTCGGCCAGCCCCGCTACGGTGAACCAGTAGCTGGGCGCCGCTGCCGCCTCCCCGCCCGCGGAGGCGTCATCGTCCGCAAAGGGGTCCTCGCCCGCCAGTTCGCCGTCGCCCAAATCCGCTGCAAACGGATCCTCTTCCCCCTCGAAGAGCGGCTCTTCCACCTCCGGCTGGTCGAGAATGATGTCCAGCGTGACGGTCCCACCCAGGCGCTGATCGATGGCCAGCATGCCCTGGTAGATTTCGGTAGAGCTGTCGAAATAGTCGATAAAGCGGTTTTCCACCCGCAGTTGTGTGGCGCCCACACCGCTCACTATGGCGGCAGCGGCGGCGATACCCAGCACCAGCGCGCGGTGCCGCTCGGCGAAGCGGGAAAACATCAGTGTAAAAGCGCGTGAATTGTCCCGACTGATACCGTCGCTGCGCCTGGGCAGCAACATCAACGCGGCGGGAATAATCAGAAAAGACAGCACCAGCGCCAGAGAAACCCCGATGGTCATCATCCAGCCAAAGTCGATCACCGGGCGGATACCGCTGACCACCAGCGACGCGAAAGCCACAATGGTGGTCAGTGTGGTGTACAGGCAGGGCTTGGCCATAAAACGCACCGCCTCCAGTGCCAGGCGGCGGCGGTCCCAGTCGGGATTCTGCGCGGCGAATTCACGGTAGCGCACCGACAGGTGGATGGTGATTGCCAGGGTGATAATCAGCAGCAGCGCGACGAAATTGGCGGAGATCACCGTCAGGCGCCAGTCGAGCCAGCTCAGCAGTCCCAGCATAACCACCGCGGTGACCACACAGGTTGTCAGGGGCAACAGCACCCAGCGCACCTGGCGGAAGATAATCAGCAATGTGGCGATGATAAACAGCAGGATGCCCGTTCCAAATACCACCAGGTCGCTCTGGATAAACGCGATCATATCGGCGGTGATCATGGACACACCGCCCAGGAACAGTTCCGCCTGACCCCGGTAGCTGTCGAGGATACCGCGCACCTCCTTCACCCTGGCGCGGGAGTCCAGTTCCGCCTGGGTGCGGTGTTGCAGATAGACCTTGGATACCTGCTCCAGGCGCACCGCCTCCGCTGAACTCAGCCCTTCGCTGTTGCGCTTGCCGCGCAGGGCATCGCGTTCCCGCACCAGCGCCAGCCCCTGCCGGTCCAGTTTTAGGTTGACCAGCAGCGCGGTGGTGGAGGCATCCGGGCTCAGGATCAGTTCGCGATAGATGGGACTGGAGAGAAATTCCCGCCGTGCCATATCCCGATCGGTACCCGGTGTAGACAGGGTGCGGAGACCCTCGGCAATTTCCGCGATGGTTGGCTTGGGGCTGTAGAGCAGTGGCACATCCAGTATCGACTGTACACTTTCGACCCCGTCCACCTGCGCCAGCCGGTCGCGCAGACTGCGCAAAGCGTCCAGTGAGGCGTCACTGAAGAGGTCCCCGTCCCGCCAGCGATAGGTCACCACCAGAAAATCACCACTGGCGTAGCGCGCGGAAATCTCGCGAAAATAATCCAGCGACTTGTCCGCTTCCAGCGTCAGGGAATCGGCGGACGCGTCCAGCTTGAAGCGGGGCAAGCCGAGGGCCGCCGCCACTACCACCAGCGCCACCAGCGACAGCACCAGTTTGGGGCGCCGGGTAACCAGGTTTTCGTAAAAGGTCTTGAAAGCTGACAACATAAAATCTACTTGTGAAATTTCTCTAATAACGACTGTCCGCCAGTGCTCAGCAGGGGCGAGTTGCCGCTGCGGAAACCTGTTCCGCGCATTACGCAGCAGACCGTGGATAACAATTCATTTCGCGCTTTAGACTCCCGCCACCGGAAGTCTGTCGGTGGTTTTTGCCGGCAGAACACAGCCGGCGGCGGCGTCATGGGAACCGCACAATGGTAAAAGCATCTCTGAATACTGTGGAAACCTCTACACCTTGGCCCGCTTCTCCCCCCATCGAGGCAGCAGCGCCTGATCCAGACCCAACTGGTCCAGCAGCCGGGCCACTATGAAATCCACCATTTGTTCCACTGTCTGCGGACGCTGGTAAAACCCGGGACTGGCCGGCATCACCACAGCCCCCATGCGGGTCAGCTTGAGCATGTTCTCCAGGTGAATCTCTGAGTAGGGCGCTTCGCGCGGCACCAGTATCAGCTGACGGCGCTCTTTTAGGGCCACATCGGCGGCGCGCTCGATCAAATTGTTAGAGGCGCCGCAGGCGATGGCCGACAGGGTTCCGCCACTGGCCGGGCAGATGACCATACTGGCGGGACAGCCGGTACCGGAGGCAACCGGGGAAAACCAGTCCCTGTTGCCGAACAGCTGCAACTGTCCCGCCTTTGCATCAAACCGGCCGCTGAAAAAAGCCTCCAGTAAAACCTCATTTCCGGGCGGCAACTGGTAATCCGTTTCCGTATTGATCACCTCCCGGGCGGCGTCGGACAGCAGCAGCCATACACGGCAGTCCGCCAACAGCAGGCACTGCAGCAGGCGCAGGCCATACTGGGCCCCGGAGGCGCCGGTAATAGCCAGGGTGACCGTCTTGCGAAAAGCTGATTGAGCCAAAATCAATTCCGTGTAAAGGGTACTTTGCCGGGTCAATTAACAGGCGTTGTCGCGCTTGTTCGCCAGCGCCTGCAGCAACCGCTGCTGAATACCGCCAAAAGCGCCGTTGCTCATCACTACAATGTGACTGCCCGGCGGCGCCAGGTTGACCGCGGATTCTACCCCAACCTCGATATTGTCGAAAATCTTCGCGGGCACAGTGGAATGGTGAACCACGTCCTGCAACGACCAATCCATTTCGTCCGGCTGATACCAAAGTACCAGATCGGCACCGGTACAGGCGCGGGACAAGCGTTCCCGGTGCACCCCCATACGCATACTGTTGGAGCGCGGCTCGATCAGGGCGATGATCTTGCCGCTCCCCACCTTGGCGCGCAGGCCGCTGAGGGTGTGTTCAATCGCTGTGGGATGGTGGGCAAAATCGTCATATACACGCACCCCCCCCACCTCACCCAGAAATTCCATACGGCGTTTCACACCCTGGAAACACGCCAGCGCCTCTACCGCCACCTGCGGTTCCACTCCCACGTGGCGGGCCGCGGCAATCACCGCCAGGGCGTTGCGCACATTGTGCAGCCCCGTGTGCGCCCAACTCACCCGAGCCACTTCGGCGCCGCGGAATGATACCGCGAAGCTGGAGCCGTCCGCCGCTATGTCCACCGCGCGCCAGTCCCCGAGCCGTACATCCTCTTCTTTCTCCGTGGAGAACCTCTGCACCTGGCTCCAGCAGCCCTGGTCCAGCACCTCTTCCACCGCCTCCTCGGCCGCCGCAACAATCAGTCCCCCCGGCGGCACAGTGCGCACAAGGTGGTGAAACTGTCGCTGAATTGCCGCCAGATCGGGAAATATATCCGCGTGATCAAACTCGATATTGTTGATCACCAGGGTCCGCGGGCGGTAGTGCACGAACTTGGAACGCTTGTCGAAAAAGGCCGTGTCATATTCATCCGCCTCCACCACAAAGAAGGGTGTTTCTCCCAGGCGCGCGGACACACCAAAATCCTGGGGTACGCCGCCGATCAGGAAACCCGGCTGCATACCCGCGTAGTCGAGGGTCCAGGCCAGCATACTAGAGGCAGTGGTTTTGCCGTGGGTGCCGGCCACAGCCAGCACCCAGCGCTCAGTGAGGAAGTGGTCACACAGCCACTGGGGCCCGGAAACATAGGGCAGGCCTCGCTCCAGTACCGCCTCCACCGCGGCGTTGCCCCGGGACAAGGCATTGCCGATGATCACCAGATCCGGCTTTGGCTCCAGCTGTGCCGGATCATAGCCCTCGGTAAGCCGGATTCCCGCCTGTTCCAATTGGGTGCTCATCGGCGGATAGATATTGGCGTCGCTGCCGGTGACCCTGTGCCCCTCCGCCACAGCCAGCTGGGCCAGGCCACCCATAAAGGTGCCGCAAATACCTAAAATGTGAATATGCATAGCGATTTCGGCTACTCCTGCTCGGTGGAGGGAAAGCTTATCACGGCGCCAGTGCGGAATAATTGCCGATCCGCCCTTATTCTGTGCAATTACTCTTCGATTCCTTTAGACTCCGCCCCCGAAATTGCCCATCTCAGTCCCTCTGTAGGATGACCATGTCCAAAAAGAATGCGTTTTATGCCCAGTCCGGCGGCGTCACCGCCGTGATCAATGCCTCCGCCTGCGGGGTAATAGAAACCGCACGCGAACACCGGGACCAGATCGGCAAAGTGTACGCGGGCCTGAACGGCATCCTGGGCGCCCTGCGCGAAGAGCTGATCGACGTCGACTGTGAGAGCGACGCGACCATCGCCGCCCTGCGCCACACACCCTCCGGCGCCTTCGGTTCCTGTCGCTACAAGCTGCAGAGCCTGGAACAGAACCGCGCCGAGTACGAGCGCCTGATCCAGGTGTTCAAGGCCCACAACATCGGTTACTTCTTTTACAACGGCGGCGGCGACTCCGCCGACACCTGCCTGAAAGTTTCGCAACTGTCGGAAAGAATGGGGTATCCGATCCAGGCTATTCACATCCCCAAAACCGTCGACAATGACCTGCCGCAAACCGACAACTGCCCGGGCTTTGGCTCGGTGGCAAAGTATGTGGCGGTGTCCACCAAAGAGGCCGCACTGGATGTGGCCTCCATGTGCGCCACTTCCACCCGGGTCTTTATCCTGGAGGTGATGGGCCGCCACGCGGGCTGGATCGCCGCTGCCGGGGCACTGGCCCAGGAGCAGGACGGCGACCCGCCCCATATCATCCTGTTTCCGGAAGTCGCTTTTGACCGCGAAAAATTCCTGGCCAAGGTGCGGGATACCGTGGAACAACAGGGCTACTGTGTGATCGTCGCCTCGGAAGGTACCCGTTACGCCGATGGCAGTTTCCTCGCCGATGCCGGCAGTGTCGACGCCTTCGGCCACAAGCAGTTGGGGGGCGTGGCGCCCACCCTGGCCGCCCTAATCAAAAACGAACTGGGCCTCAAATATCACTGGGCACTGGCGGACTATCTGCAGCGCGCCGCCCGCCATATCGCCTCGGCAACCGATGTGGCCCAGGCCTACGCGGTCGGCCGCGCCGCGGTCGAAATGGCACTGGCCGGCAAAAATGCCGTCATGCCCACCATAGTGCGCGGTAGCGGCCCCGACTATAGCTGGTCAATCGGCGAGGCGCCCCTGTCCCAGGTAGCCAATGTGGAGCAGACGGTGCCGGAGGAGTTCATCCGCGCCGACGGTTTCGGCATCACCCAGGCCGGCCGCGACTACCTGTTGCCGCTGATCCAGGGCGAGGACTATCCCCCTTACAAGAACGGGGTGCCCCAGTATGCGCGCCTCAAAAAAGTACTGGCGGAGAAAAAACTGGCGGAGGACTTCCAGGCCTGACCCAGCCTAGTACCTGTTGACACTAACCACCGCCAGCGGTCGGCAGCCGGTCAGCCCCAGAGTTCCTTCAGGCGCTGGTCGCGGCCACAGCGGTAGCGGTAGTACTTGTAGCGCACCGGATTGCGCTGATAGTAATTCTGGTGATAGCCCTCTGCAGGATAGAAGGTGGCTGCGGGCACGATTTTTGTCACGATTTTCTTGTTGAGCTCTCGCTCCGCCGCCGCCCTGCTGGCTTCTGCCAGGCGCTTCTCCTCTTCGTTGGCGTAGAAAATCTCAGTGCGGTACTGATCCCCGCGGTCGCAAAACTGTCCGCCCGCATCCAGCGGGTCCACATTGCGCCAGAACACCTCCAGCAGTTTTTCGTAGCTGACCTTGTCCGCATCGTACTTGACCTGCACCACCTCCGCGTGTCCGGTGACGCCCGCGGATACCTGCTCATAGGTGGGGTTCTCAACCTTACCGCCGCTGTACCCGGAAGTGGTTTCCAGCACCCCGTCCAGCTTGTCGTAAGGTGGCTCCATACACCAGAAGCAGCCCCCCGCGAATACCGCCGTGCGGATATTGGTGGCATCGTCCTGGGCAGCCGCAGAGGCCCCCGCAAACACAAAAGAGAGAATCAAAAGCCAGCGCATAAGTTACTCCTGCCAGTGTTTCCATGTGGCCCTTTGTCGGGGCATCGGTGACGTTTGTTACAGCAAATGTCGCGCGGCATTAGAGTGCGCCGCGCAACGCCCGCGCGCACAATTCGCTGTATTGCCGCGCGTTTAAATGCACCGGGTTGGTCGCCGCCGAAGGGTCCTGCGCGGCCATTTGCCCCACCCGGGGAAGCTGCTCGCCATCGATACCCACATCCTGCAAAGAGTGGGGAATACCGATTTGCTCGCGCAGCGCCAGCACCCAGTTCAGCACCGCATCCGGGCCTGTTTCGGACAGCCCTATATAGCGTGCCAGGCGCTCCATGGGCCCGGCAATGGCAGCGCCGTTGGCCCGCAACACATAGGGCATCAGCACCGCATTGAGCAGCCCGTGGTGCACGTCGTACAGGGCCCCAAGCGGGTGCGCCAGCGCATGCATGGCCCCCAGGCCGCGCTGAAAGGCGGTCGCCCCCATGGCGGAGGCCACCAGCATCTGCTGGCGCGCGGTCAGATTGCCGCCATCGGCAACCGCAATGGGCAAGTACTCCTTCACCAGCCGCACCCCTTCCAGGGCTATGCCCTCCGCCATGGGATGATAGGTCGGCGCACAGTAGGCTTCCAGGTTATGTGCCAGCGCATCCATACCTGTGGCCGCGGTGATGAGGGGCGGCAGCGCCAGGGTCAGTTCCGCGTCGAGAATCACCGCTGCCGGCAACATGCGCGGGTGAAAGATAATGCGTTTGACCCGTGACCCGTCATCGGTGATAACCGCAGCCCTGCCCACTTCCGAGCCAGTGCCGGCGGTGGTGGGCACAGCTATCACCGGCACCATGCCCGCCACATCCACCCGCTGGAAATTGTCGTCGACGTCTTCAAAATCCCACAGCGGCCGCCGCTGCCCGGCCATCAGCGCAATGGCCTTGCCCGCATCCATGGCGGAGCCCCCACCAAAGGCAATAACGCCATCGTGCCCACCGTCACGCAGTACCTGAACCCCGTCGGCCACGTTGCGGCCGTTGGGATTGCCCTTTACCGCCGAAAACACGGCGACCTCCAGCCCCGCCGCGCGACATTGCGCCACCGCCTGGGTTACAAGGGGCAGCTGCGCCAGCCCGGGATCGGTAACCAGCAGGGGAGTGCGCATATGGAGTTCACCACAGAGGTCCGGCAGTTCCCGCACCCGGCCCGGGCCAACGCGCATGGATGTAGGGTAGTGCCAGTCAGCCCGCAGGTGATCGATGCTCATGGCTCCACCCTAAAATGGAAGGATTTGGGACGGGTCAGATACTCATAGCCGATACCGGACAGGGTACAACCGCGACCCGAAAGCTTGACCCCGGTCCAGGCCAGAGCCGGGTCCAGGTAGTCACAGCGGTTGAGAAACACTGTACCGGTTTCCAGCTGGTCGCCGAGCATCTGGGCCGCCGTTGCATCGCGGCTGTAAATAGCGGCGGTGAGGCCGAAATCGCTGTCGTTCATCAACGCCAGCGCCTCGGCGTCATCATGAACTTTCTGCACCCCAACCACCGGGCCGAAGGACTCCTCCCGCATCAAACGCATACTGTGATCCACCTCCGTCAGCAATTGCGGCGCCATATAGGGGGTGCCGCGGAAATCCATGGCGAAGTCGGCGGGGGACAGGTGGGCGCGGGCGCCGGCAGCGACGGCTTCGTCGATCTGGGCGCGGACAAAATCCGCCACCTCGGCGCGCACCAGCGGGCCCAGGGTAGTGTCCGGAACGTCCGGACGCCCCAGCTGATAGCCGCGCACCAGCGCCACTGCCTGCTCGACGAATGCGTCGTACACCTCCGCGTGCACATAAATACGCTCTATCGCGCAACAGGACTGGCCGGAGTTGAAGTAGGCCCCATCGATCACCGACGCAACCGCCTGCGCCAGATCCGCGTCGGCGCGAATGTACGCCGGGTCCTTGCCCCCCAATTCCAGCCCCACGCGAACAAACCGGCCGGCGGCGGCCTGTGCTATGGCCCGACCACCCGCCACCGAGCCGGTGAAGGCGATATGATCCACTTCTCCGGCGCGGATCAACCGGTCGATATCGCCGTGGCGCAGATGTAAAAACTGGAATACCCCCCGCGGCAGCCCCGCCTCGCAGAATGCCTCCACCATGCGCTCGGCGCACAGGGGGGTCTGCGCCGAGTGTTTTAACAGTACCGTGTTGCCCGCCAACAGTGCCGGCACCACCGCGTTGACGGCGGTGAGGTAGGGGTAGTTCCAGGGCGCCAGCACCAGTGCCATGCCCAGCGGCTGACGCCGGATAAAGCAGATACTGCCGCTCCTGTCCGGCGCAGGAATATCCGCCAGCGCCTCTGCGGCGATATCCGCCATGTAACCGGCGCGCTCGGCAAAGCCGTCCAGTTCCCCGGCGGCGTACCGGATCGGCCGCCCCATCATATGGCACAGTTCCGTCCCCAGCGCCCCGCGACGCCCCCAGAGCAGTTCCACCGCGCGGCGTACTATCGCCTCCCGCTCCGCCAGCGGGGTGAGCTGCCAGGCCCGCTGGGCGCCCCCGGCCAGGTCCAGCGCTGCGCGAATCTGCGCCTCTGAGGCCAGCTCCCGCTCGACATAAATGGAGCCATCGATAGGGGAAATGCACTGCAATATATCCATAGGCTGCACCATTGGCTCCAGGCCCTAACAGGCTGTTAAAAAACAGCCTTCAACAGCGTGCTGTCCGGAACAGGTCTGTTCGGGCCGCAAATCAAGCGTGTCGCCGCTCGATTTGCCGTGGCGGATTTGCGGGGACGGCCCACAAGCCCGGGTTGAGAAAAGCCGGGGAAGGCTTTTTCAACTGTCTTTCAGATAATTTCAAAGTAGCGATCCAGCTCCCAGTCACTGATGTGACGGCGGTACTCACGCTCTTCCCAGAAGCGGCTGGCGGCAAAATGATCCACAAATTCACTGCCGAATAGTTCCTGGGCCACCTCGGAGGCCTTTAAACGCTGGGCCGCATCCCACAGGGTGCGCGGCAGGGCCAGTTCGGCGGTCTGGGTGAGGGCGTAGGCGTTGCCGGCCACCGGTTCCCCCGGTTCCCACCGCTGCAGCACCCCGTAGAGGCCGGAGCCCAGGGCCGCGGCGAGGGCCAGGTAGGGGTTGGCATCGGCGGCGCCGAGCCGGTACTCCTGTCGCTGCGATTTTTCGTCACCGGGAATCACCCTCAGTGCCGCGGTGCGGTTCTCGATCCCCCAGGTGGCGTCGGTGGGTGCCCAGAAGCCGGGGATCAGGCGCCGATAGCTGTTGACCGTGGGGGCCAACATGCACAGGAACTCCGGCATCAGGCGCTGTTGGCCGGCCACAAAATGTCGCTGCACCGCGCTCATATTGTGCGGCTGTCGCGGGTCGAAAAAAGCCGATCTGCCGGAATCCCGCTGGCGCAACGACAGGTGGATATGGCCGCTTTGACCCGGGTAATCCGGCGACCACTTGGCCATAAAGCTGGCCATCAGGCCCTGGCGCTGCGCCAACACCTTGATAAAGGTCTTGAACAGCGCCGCCTTGTCGGCGGCCGCCTCGGCATCGTCCACCGCGATGGCCGCCTCCAGCACACCGGGGCCCGTCTCCGTGTGCAGGCCTTCGATGGGGAAATCCATCCGCTCGCCCAGGTCCAGAATCTGCCGGTACAGCTCGGCGTGCACCGAGTTGCGGATCACCGAGTAGCCAAACCAGTCCGGCGTAAAGGGTTTCAGGTTGCGAAAACCCTTCTCCCGCGCCGAGTGCGGGGTTTCGTCGAACAGGAAAAATTCGTACTCCAGCGCCGCCCGCGGTTCGAACCCCGCGCCCCGGCAGCGCTCTACCACTCGGCGCAACACAGCGCGCGGACAGACCGCCGCGGCCTGCCGATCGAACTCGGCCAAAAACAGCAGCATCGGCTCCTCGAAGGGAATCTCGCGGCAACTCTGCGGCAGGATACGCACCGGGGCATCCGGGTAGCCCGTATGCCAACCGGTGTAATCAGCGTTGTCATACAGCTGGTCCTTGACGTCCCAGCCCAACACCACGTCGCAGAATGCGAAACCGTGTTCCAGGGAGGAAAAGAACTTTTCCCGGCACAGGTATTTGCCGCGCATGACGCCGTCGTTGTCGAACAGCCCCACCTTTACGTGCCTCAGGTCCCGCTCTTCAACGATTGCGCGGGCATCGGTGGCGGAGCGCACTTCCCGCGGTTTGAGCATAGATCCCCCGACATTGTTGTTTTCGGAGTGGTTGGGCCAGCAGTCCGCCGGCCCGAACAGGAGCGTTCGGGCCGCAAATCGAGCCGTTTACGGCTCGATTCGTCGTCCAGGGTTCGCGGATATGCACCGCCGACCCGGGTCGAGGCAGGCCGCGCGACGTTTTTTCGACAGCCTGCTACAGGATAGACAAGGAGCGGGCGTTTCATCCGCGCACCCGTCGGGTTTATAATCCGCGCTCCCGAAATTCAGTAATCCGGGTCGTCTCGCGACACCCAAGCACTCGTCAGGACCAGCAATGAGCTTCGATAAGATTCCCGCGGGTAATGATCTGCCCGACGACATCAACGTCATCATCGAGATCCCCGCCAACCACGACCCCATCAAATATGAAGTGGACAAGGACACTGACGCAGTGTTTGTGGACCGTTTCGTTGCCACACCTATGTTCTACCCGGCCAACTACGGCTATGTGCCCCAGACCCTGTCCGAGGACGGCGACCCCCTGGACGTGCTGGTGGTGGCGCCCTACCCGGTCATGGTGGGCTCCGTCATCCGTTCACGGGTAGTCGGCGTACTGAATATGACCGATGAGTCCGGTGTCGACGCCAAGCTGCTGGCGGTGCCCCACACGAAACTGACCAAGCTGTACGACCATGTACAGGAAATAGACGACCTTCCGGAACTGCTGATCAAGCAGATAGAACACTACTTTGAAAACTACAAAGCCCTGGAAGCGGGCAAGTGGGTGAAAGTGGACGGCTGGGCCGATGCCGACGCGGCGCGCAGCGAAGTGCTGGCCTCCCGCGAGCGCTACCTGAAAGAACAGGGCTGAGGGCCCGCCCGGTAACCGGTTCCAGAGCCGGTTTCTTTGCCGGCGGCGGGCAAACCGGCCGGACTCAATCCAACTGCCAGTCGGGCACCGTCACCGGTGCCGGCTGCACCTTTTTCCGCTCGCCCTGCTCGAGCAAGTTCCCCTGTGCCGGTTTCAGGTTCAGGTGACTCACCTCTACCTGCACTGCCTCAGTGCGCTCCCGCTCATGCTCCTGCAGCAGATTGCCCTCCATGGGTGCCAGCGTCCAGGCGTCCGAGCCCACCGGGGCCCTATCCGCCGGCGTCGCCGGGGGAGCTGCCGGCACCGCGCCCTCGGGCCTGAGGCTCGACTGGGCACCGATTTTGGCCAGTGTCGCCTGCAGTTGCTCCGCCTGTGCCTGTGACAGCCCCTTCTTGATCGCCAGTGGGCGGCCGCTGAACAGCTTGGCAATGGTTTCCGGCCCGGCCTTGAACAGGCGCGCCATATTCGCCTTGACGTCGGCGGCGGTGAATCCGGCCACCAGATCACCGCGGAAAATTACTTGATAGCGCAGGTCCGACACTGCTTGCCCCCCGGTTACTGGTTTATACGCTTCATACGCCGGCTATTCATCCCCGTCCAGGGTCTGATCCATGGTGTAGGCGGGGGCCCCGGCAGTCCTGCCACCCACCGGCCGCGCCGGCACGCCGGCTACGGTGGTGTGGGCCGGCACATCCGTGAGCACTAAACTGCCCGCCGCCACCTTGACCCCTTCGCCCACCTCGACCGGCCCAAGGACCTTGGCTCCCGCGCCGATCATCACCCCAGGCCCTATCTTCGGGTGGCGCACGCCGCGACCGCTGCCGCTGCCCCCCAGGGTCACTGAGTGGAGAATTGATACATCATCGCCCACGGTGGCTGTTTCACCCACCACAAAACCGGTGGCGTGATCGATCATAATACCGCAGCCGAAGCGGGCGGCGGGGTGAATGTCCACCGCAAACTGTTCTGAAACCCGGCTCTGAAAATACAGTGCCAGCGTGTGCCGCTCCTGCCCCCACAACCAGTGGGCGATGCGGTGCGACTGCAGCGCGTGAAAACCCTTGAAATACAAAAACGGCATCAGGTACTGGTCACAGGCGGGATCCCGGTCATACCAGGCGCAGATATCTGCCCGTATACAGCGGGAAAGCTGAGCATCGTCCTGCAGCGCCTCCGCAATCACCTCCTGCAGGGTGGTGGCGGTCAGGGCCGCGTGATCGAGCACCGAGGCGAGCTGGTAGGCCAGCGCATCGTCGAGATGCTTGTGGCGCAGGACCGTGTTGTGAAAATAACTGGCCAACACCGGCTCATCGGCCGCCATCGCACTCGCCTCGGCGCACATCGCCTCCCAGAGATCCCTCGATTCAATTTCGCCGTTGATGGTCAATTCCTCAGTCACCGGTGATTTTGGGGGTAGCAGTGGTCCGGAACCCGGATAAAGCGCACAAAAATCTCCTGCAGGTGCTCGCACACTGTGTCGCACAGTGCCAGGCCGCAGCTCTGCATCAGGGTGCGCAGATTTTCCGGAGTCAGCAGCTGCTCCAGCTCCCGCGCGCGCGGCGCATAACTCAGGTGCCAGCGCTCCGGTGCAATGCCGCCGCTATCCTCCCCATAGGGGCGGAATAACCCGTGACTCAGGCCACAGGCAATCTGTTCATCCAGCCAGCGGTGGAAGGCTCCGAAGATACCTTCATCCGCCACTTCCCGCGGCACCAGTTGCGGCTGGTAATCTTCCGGCATGGCACCCGCATCCACCAGATCGAAATCGGTACCCCAGTGGTGGCGGGAGGCACCGGGCAGCGCAGACCATCGCAATATAGCGAATACCCTCTGCTTCGGCGACAACTGCGATATATCCATGGGTTCGCCGCTGCTGTCCAGCAGCGGTCGCCGGCCCATTGCCTTGCCGTCCCAGATGACGCGCTGGCGGTCAAAACTGCGAAACCCGGAAACAATCGCCGGATCGAAACCCGCCACCTGCGCATCGGCACACAGGCGCTGAAACGCCACCAGCGCCTCCGGGTGCAACAACTGACCGGAGCGCGGTTCCAGTATCACATGGTCATCGCTCAAGCCGAACAGCATAGATCGAATAGTATCTGCCAAAATCCGCGCCCCTCATCCGGGTCAGTCGTTACTGCGTAATAAATATCGGGAGCATAGCGACCAAACAGGGGCCGCGACAAAAGCGAAGCACTGCCGGCGCGCGGCACCTGTCAAACGCAGCAACTATGATTGAACGGGAGAGCCATTGCCCGTCCCCGCTGGCGCCCGCTTCACTGATGCCGCTGATAGTTGCCGGCCGGTGGTAGCGGACCACACCAGATTGCGGTGGCAATATACTTGTTTGGCAGTCGGGTGAACAATCCCGCTCTGCCTCGGGCGGAAGTGTAGCTATAAACTTGGCAGCTCAACCATTTGCCGCGCACAGGGACGTGCTGCAACCCGGCGGAGGCCGGCGCAAGCCCCCGATAAGCAAGCGATTGCGCGTAGTTGCGCAGTTTTTCCGGGGGCAATCCAATCGATGAAGGACCATTTATTGGATTGATGGGTTAACCGGTGATCTGACCGCAATCCCGGACAGTAACCACCCTATAGGGTGAACCGGCTCTGGTATTTGCGGAGGCTTATGCTATTTTGCTCGGGCCGGCCAAAGGAATGAGCCGCTATCAACATGGACGTAGAATTTCTTGGGGAAATTTTCTATGAACCCGAGCCAATCCGAGCTGCTAAAGCTCAAAAACCTGGGACTGGCGTCAGTCAACATCCTGCACTCTATCGGTATTCGCTCCTATGACGACCTGCGCCGCATAGGCCCGGTGGAGGCTTTTATCAGTATCCGCAACCGCGGCATCAATGCCTCGCGAGTGATGCTTTACGCGCTGCAGGGCGCCCTGCTCGACGTTCACTGGAACGAACTGGACCCGGACCTGAAACAGCGCCTGGTCAGTGAGGCGGATCGTCAACTGACGGAGCAACGCACCCAGCCTTGATCCACACCTGAGAGACCAGCTCGGGCCCTGGCTCAAACAGGGCCCGGTTCCCCGCTCAATCCCACATGGCCATTGCCCGACAACTGAAAATGTCCGCGGCAGCAGCCGCACGCGGCTTGAAAGTGGACCCGACGCCCTTATCTACCATAATTCATAACGGATATTTTTTTGGGAGATTGCCAATGTTGCGCATTGGGTTGTTTCTGTTGACCAACCTGGCGGTACTGGTACTGGTTGGCATTGTCTTTAACCTCCTGGGTATCCAGGGGATTCTCGACGCCAATGGTGTAGACCTCAATTTGTCCGGGTTGCTGATACTCTGCGCCCTGTTCGGCTTCGGTGGCTCCTTCATTTCCCTGCTGCTGTCGAAATCCATCGCGCGGATGAGCACCCGCACCCAGATCATCAGCCAGCCGGGCAATGCCGATGAAAAGTGGCTGCTGGACACAGTGCGGGAACTGTCCGCCAAGGCCGGTATCGGCATGCCCGACGTGGGTATTTTCCCCATGCCCCAGGCCAATGCATTCGCCACCGGCTGGAATCGCAATAGCGCCCTGGTGGCCGTCAGCGCCGGTCTGTTGCAACGCTTTAACCGCGACGAAGCGAGAGCGGTAATCGGCCACGAGATAGGCCATGTTGCCAACGGTGATATGGTTACTCTGGCGCTGATCCAGGGCGTGGTGAATACCTTTGTCATGTTCTTCGCGCGCCTGGTGGGGTTCTTCGTCGATCGGGTCATCCTGAAGAACGAACAGGGCCTGGGTATCGGTTACTTCGTTACCTCGATCATCATGGACATGGTTTTTGGCGTCTTCGCCATGATGGTAGTGGCCTGGTTCAGCCGGCGCCGCGAGTACCGCGCCGACGCCGCCGGCGCGCACCTGACTACCCGCAATGCCATGGCCGCCGCGCTGATGCGCCTCAAGGCGGAATCCGAAGCCGGGCGCGAGGAACCGCTGCCCAGCAACATGAAGGCCTTCGGTATCTACGGCAACATGGGCGCGCTGCTGGCCAGCCACCCGCCGCTGGAGGACCGCATCCTGGCGTTGCAAAACCCCACCGGCGCCTGACCACCCGTGGGGCCCGGCACCTTCCCCGGTACCGGGCTCTGCGACCGCTGCAGCATCTGGTGCCACCCCTCCGGTTGCTGCACAATAAGCCTCACCGAGTTCCGTGAGCCCGACCCACCGATCATGAACAAGCTGCAATCCCTGTTGTTGTGTGTGGTGCTATTGTTGTCAGCACCGTTTTCCCAGGCGCAAACACCCCCGGACTTCTCCACTGACGACGAGCGGAACACCATGCAGGTGTTCAACTTCGCCAGCCCTTCGGTGGTGTATGTGACCAATGAAACCCTGGTGCGGGACCGCTTTACGCTGCGCCTGCACTCAGTGCCCAAAGGCGCCGGCAGTGGTTTTATCTGGGATGCCCAGGGACATGTGGTGACCAATTTCCACGTCATCGAGGGCGCACGCAAAGTCACTATCACACTGCAGGATCGCAGCGAGTGGCCGGCGCAACTGGTGGGCTCGGCACCGGAAAAGGACCTCGCGGTACTGAAAATCGACGCGCCGCCCCAGCGGCTGACACCCCTGGTGCCGGGCTCCTCCAGCGACCTGGCAGTGGGCCGCAAGGTACTTGCCATCGGCAATCCTTTCGGCCTCGATACCACCCTGACCACTGGCGTGGTCAGCGCCCTGGGCCGCGAGATTGAGGCGGCCAACAACCGCACTATCCGCAATGTGATCCAAACCGACGCCGCCATCAACCCCGGCAATTCCGGCGGACCACTGCTGGATAGCAGAGGGCGGCTGATCGGCGTCAACACCGCCATCTACAGTCCCAGCGGCGCCAGTGTGGGTATCGGTTTCGCAATCCCGGTGGACACGGTAAAAAAGATTGTCCCGGAACTGATTGCCTACGGCCGTTTGGTGCGCCCGGTGCTGGGGATTGAATCAGCACCGGACCAGTGGGCCAGCCGCTATGGTTTTGAAGGGGTTGCGGTACTGCGCACCAAGCCGGGTATGCCCGCCGAGCGCGCCGGCCTGCGCGGCGTCTTCCGCACCAACCGCGGCGGCTGGCAGCTTGGGGATGTGATTGTGGCGGTCGACCGGCAGCCAGTGCGCAATTACGATGATTTGCTCAATGTGCTGGAGAATCACCGCGCCGGCGACCGGGTACAACTCCGCTTTCTGCGTGACGGGCAGGAGCGGCAGGCGGACATTACCTTGGCCGCTCCCGAGTGATTTGCCAGAACCAGGCGGGACTTTTTGTGCAGAAGTATTTTCTCTGTGGTTACGGCGAACTGAGCGAAGGGCAGTCGAAGGGCTTTTCCCTCGGGGACACAGCTGCGGATACGGCCAACGTCTTCGCGGTGATGAAGGATGGCGAGGTGTACGTGTATAAGAATCGCTGCCCCCATCGCGGTATCGGGCTCGACTGGCAGCCGGACCAGTTTCTCGATGCGGAGGGCGCCCTCATCCAGTGCGCATCCCATGGCGCCCTGTTCCTGATCGAATCCGGCCAGTGTATCGCCGGGCCCTGCACCGGCGATGCACTGACCCCGGTGCCGGTGGAACACTCACCCGAGGGGCTGTATGTACTACTGGCGGACTGACAGTCTGCCAACCCAGGCAGTGGCTCCGAGGTTTTAAATCACGCTTATCACTGTTTGCGCGGCTGGAGAAACGGCAGGGGCTCGCTGAGGCGTATCTCCTCTGCCCCCACAGTCGCTCTGTAGGCAAGCACCTCGACCCCGGCGGCCACCGCCCTATCCAGTGTTTCGGCATACTCCGGATCTATCTCCCGCGCCGCTGCGACAGTTTCTATGCCGGTGTGCTGCACACAGTAAAACAGCACTGCACGAACGCCCCTGTCCACCAGTTTGTGCAGCTCCCGCAGGTGCCTGGCGCCGCGGCTGCTGACCGCGTCCGGAAAGCTGCCGCTGTCACCCTCGGCCAGGGTGACATTCTTCACCTCCACGTAACAGTCGCCCTCCTGCCCCGACAGCAGCAGATCGATGCGGCTGTTTTCATCGCCGTAACGCACCTCGCGGCGCAACCCGGTATAGCCCTGCAGCTCCGTCACCATCCCGTTTTCGATGGCCTCCGCAACCAGCGCATTGGCGCGACCGGTATTCACCCCCGCCCTGGCCCCTTCCGGCGTCGTGGTGATTTCCAGGGTATGGCGGTATTTGCGTTTGGGATTGCCGGAATCCGAATACCAGCAGGGACTGTTTTCGACCCAGCAATTTTTCATGGAGCCGGTGTTCGGGCAGTGAATGGTCAACAAATCGCCCGATTCCGTTTCGATATCGGCGAGAAAACGCTTATAGCGCCTGATCAACGTGCCGCGCTGCAACGGCGGATTAAACTTCACTCTGGCCCCCGTGGATCAACTAAACGCCACAAGATACCAGACAACATTTTGTGGCGCGAACAACCGAGATTTGATAGCTTCCACGCTCTCGGTCACCGGGGTTTGCCGGTGCCGGTTTGGGGAACTGCCTGCCGTAGCTACCCGGGTGTTGCGAACTAAAGTACACCGCTCCGGTGGATACCGGTCTAGGCTAGGTTGAATTTGGTGGTACAGCCCTCATGTAGGAGGGCCAGTAAAGTAACGCGAGGCAAAGACTATGCCCAAAACTGCTGCGAGCACCGATTCTCTGCACGGCTTAGCGCCCTACAAGGAGAAAAAGGGCGAAGAGTACATGAATGAGAAGCAGCAGGAGCACTTCCGCAAGCTGCTGCTGGCATGGAAGGCCGAGTTGATGGCAGAGGTGGACCGCACCGTTTCCCACATGAAGGACGAGGCCGCCAATTTTCCGGATCCGGCCGACCGCGCCAGCCAGGAAGAGGAGTTCAGCCTGGAACTGCGCACTCGCGACCGCGAGCGCAAGCTGATCAAGAAGATCGATGCCACTATCGAATTGATCGACCAGGACGACTATGGTTACTGCGAGGCCTGCGGGGTGGAAATCGGCATCCGCCGGCTGGAGGCCAGACCCACCGCGACCCTGTGTGTGGACTGCAAGACCCTGGCCGAAATCAAAGAAAAGCAGATCTCCGGCTGAGCGTCCGCAGGCGCAGCTAATCCCCCAGCGGCGATCCCCGCGATCGCCCCGGCGGTGCGCCGCGACAGCCGCCGCCAGGATCTGATTTTGAGCGAGTCCAATCCGTATACCGGGCGCTTCGCCCCCTCCCCGACCGGGCCACTGCACTTCGGCTCCCTGGCCTGTGCGCTGGGCAGCTATCTTGATGCCGTCTCCCACGGCGGCCAATGGCTGGTACGCATGGAAGACCTGGACCCGCCGCGGGAGGAGCCGGGCGCAGCACAGCGCATTGTAAGGTCCCTGGAGGCCCACGGGCTCCACTGGCACGGCCCGCTGGAATGGCAGAGCCGGCGCCACCGCCTGTACGACGAAGTGCTCGACGACCTGGCCGCGCGCGGGCTGACCTATCCCTGCCATTGCTCGCGGGCACAGATTCGCCGCGCCGGTGGCCACGACAACCGGGGCTGCCGCGCGCGAACCGACGCACAGGGGCCCAGCGCACTGAGGGTCGCCTGTTCCGGTGGTGAAGAGCGCTTCACCGACCTCTGGCGGGGCACCCAGATCCAGCAGATCCGCGACGACACCCTGCTGAGACGGCGCGACGGTCTCTATGCCTATCAACTGGCGGTGGTCGTGGACGATATCGACCAGGGTGTGACCCATGTGGTGCGCGGCGCCGACCTGCTGGACAGCAGCGGTGCCCAGCAGCGGCTGTTTCGACTACTGGGCGCCGAGGCACCCCAATTCGGCCACCTGCCGCTGGTATTGGGGACTGCCGGACAAAAGTTGAGCAAGCAGAGCTGTGCCCCGGCGATCGATGACCACCGCGCCGGCGACAATCTGATCCAGGCAATGCGCTTTCTTGGCTTCCACCCGCCGGCGGAACTGGGCTCCGAAGCACCGCCCGCCATACTGTCCTGGGCCACCGCCCGCTGGCAGCGCCGGCAGGTGGATCGTCACAACCGGCAATTGCACTAGCGCCCGGTGACAATTAAGATTTTTCGGCAAGGTTCCCCCAATACCCCAGCACCACGTATTTATGAGTAATCGCACCCTTCTGATTCTATTGGTCCTGGTTAGCTACGTCTTTTCACCGACGGTCTTCACCTGGCTGATCAACCCCGCCGGCGCCTGGTATCGCCCTTTTATCCTGTGGCTACTGCTGATCCTGCTGGCAGTGGTGGTACAGATGCGGCGCAACACCAGTGAACTTTGAAGTCGGCCATATTGCCCTGATCGGCGTCGGTTACATCGCCGCGCTGTTTTGCTTCGCCCTGGCCACGTCCAAAGGCTGGCTGCCGGTGCGCTGGGTCCGCCACCCCCTGGTGTTTGTACTGTCGCTGGGGGTCTCCCTCTCCGCCTGGACCTTTTACGGTGTGGTGGACCTGGCCTGGCAATACGGCTACGGCGTACTGGCGTATTATCTGGGCACCGGTGCTATGTTCCTGTTCGCCCCCTTCGCCCTGGAACCGCTGGCGCGGCTGGCGCAGCGCTACCAGCTGACCTCGCCGGCGGACCTGCTGGTATTTCGCTATCACAGCCGGGCGGCAGGTACTTTCACCACCCTGTTTATGCTGCTGGGGCTGCTGCCACTGATCGCGCTGCAGATCCAGGCGGTGTCGGAGACACTGGCACTGTTGTCGCGGGACAGTGTGACCATACTGGCGCTGCCGGACAGCGGCGTCACCAACAAGGATCTGACCACCTTTGTCTACTGTGTTCTGCTGGCACTTTTCACCAGCACCTTCGGCACTTCGCGCAAGCACCGCCTGGGCCTCACCGGCGCACTGGCACTGGAGTCGGTGGTTAAGCTGGTGGCGCTGTTGGCGGTCGGCGGCTACGCCGTGTACGGGGTGTTCAATGGATTTGCCGGGCTGGATCTATGGCTGGCTGAACACAGCAGCATGCAGCAATTGCTTTACGCGCCAATCAAGGAGGGCTCTTCCCACACGCTGCTGCTGGTGTTTATCGCCACCGCGGTGGCCATGCCACACATTTTCTACCTCAGTATTGCCGGCCGCCCGGCGAGCCGCCATCTGCGCGTAGCCAGCTGGGGCTTTCCACTCTTCCTGCTGCTGATGGCGCTGCCCATATTCCCCATTATGTGGGCCGGCTTCGCCCTCGATGTGGCCGAGCCGGTACAGTATTTCACCCTCGCGGTGCCCAGGGCCAGCGGCTCAGTTCTCTTAACCGTGCTGGCCTTTATCGGCGGCCTGGCGGCCGCCACAGGCGCGCTGGTAATGATGACACTGGCACTCTCCACCATGGTTATGAATCACTGGCTGCTGCCGGGCACCCGCTGGCACTCCGAGGACAACATGTACCGGCAACTGCTGTGGCTGCGCCGGACACTGGTGGCTGCACTGTATCTGGCCGGATTCGCTTTCTACCTGCTGCTGAACAACCGTTTGTCGCTTTCGGACCTGGCCATTTTGTCGTTTATCGCCTCATTGCAGTTTCTGCCGGGTATTTTTGCCGTGATTCACTGGCCCCAGGGCAACCGGCGGGGCTTTATCGCCGGCTTGCTGGCGGGCATGTTGATATGGGCCGGCGGCCTGCTGCTACCCGCGATCCTGGGGCTCAGCGGCGTGACCATCCCGGGCACCGAACTGCAGATCCCACTGGGAATGACTATCTGGACCCAGGTCACCACCCTTTCCCTGGCGGTGAATATCCTGTTGTTCGTGCTCCTGTCCCTGACCACGGATACCAGCAGCCTGGAACAATACGCCGCCAACCTGTGCGGAGACGAGACCATCGGTCAGGCACTGCGACTGGAACTGGACGTCCAGTCCGCAGCGGATTTTCGCCTGCGCCTGGCGGAAAGCCTCGGAGCCGCCACTGCCAGCCAGGAAGTCAATCGCGCCCTGCGCCAGTTGAACCTGCCCGAGGAAGAGCGGCGCCCTTTCGCCCTGCGCCAACTGCGGGACAAGCTGGAAGCCAACCTGTCCGGGCTCCTGGGGCGGGTACTCGCCGGCCAGATCATCGAGCGGCACCTGCCCTTCAAAGACAGCGGCCTGCCGGCAAACAAGGATATCCACCTGATCGAATCCGGCCTGTCCCGCTATAAGAACCAGCTCACCGGGCTGGCCGCGGAGCTCAACAATCTGCGCCTCTATCACCGGCAGATGCTGGAGGAGCTGCCGGTGGCCGCCTGCTCCCTGGGGCGCGACGGGGAAATATTGCTGTGGAACTTCGCCATGCAGGATCTCACTGGCATTGCCGCCAGCGAGGTTATCGGCTCCAAACTGGACTATCTGCCGGAGCCCTGGCAGTCCCTGTTGATGGACTTCGCCCTGTCCGACGAGGGCAGCCGCTTCAAGCAGCAGATCAGCCTGGGGGACGACAGGCGCTGGCTCAACCTGCACAAGACCCACCTGAAAAACAGCCGTGGCGGCGGGGTTGCGGGGGAGGGCCGGGACGGACAGATGCTGTTGGTCGAGGACATCACCGAAACCCAGGTGCTGGAGCAGGAGCTGATCCACAACGAGCGCCTCGCCTCCCTGGGCCGCCTGGCCGCCGGTGTGGCCCACGAGGTGGGCAATCCGGTCACCGGCATCGCCTGCCTGGCCCAGAACCTGCAGTACGAATCCGACAGCGAAGAGGTGCGCGACACCGCCAACCAGATCATCAGCCAGACCCAGCGCATCAGCCGTATCGTGCATTCCCTGGTCAACTTCTCCCACAGCGGCAACCAGGAGAAAAGCGACTGGGCCCCAGTGGACCTCTACGCCTGTGTGCAGGAGGCGGTGCAACTGCTCGCGCTGCAGCGGGACAAGACCGAAACCACGTTCGACAATGCGGTACCGGCGGACCTGATGGCCCCCGGCGACAACCAGCGCCTGATACAGGTATTTATCAACCTGCTCAGCAACGCCCGCGACGCCAGCCCCGACGGTGGTCACATCCGTATCGACGGCTATTCCGCCAACGGCTACGCCTGTGTCGCCGTGACCGATGAGGGCCCGGGCATTCCCCTCAAACACCGCGAGCGCATCCTGGAACCCTTCTTCACCACCAAAGAGCCCGGTGAGGGCACCGGTCTGGGCCTGGCGATGGTGTACAGCATCGTCGAGGAGCACGGCGGCCAGCTGGAGCTGGTCAGCCCCGCCAACGCCGCCACAGGGCGCGGAGCAACCTTTATCGTGCAGCTGCCGCAAACGGGTTAGATACACCGAAACAGGGCCAGGTATCACACAAATTTTGAATAACTGCGCCGGTTTGAGTTGCATCGAAACGTTCCACAGGTAAAACTACGCACCTACTGAGCGTTTTGTAACCAGGCGTAACGTATGAGCCATATCCTGATCGTCGAGGATGAAGTCATCATCCGCACAGCCTTGCGCAAGCTGCTGGAGCGGCACCGGTACCGGGTCAGCGAAGCCGGCTCGGTGCGTGAAGCGACGGCCAAGTACCGGCTCCAGGAAACCGACCTGATTATTTCCGACCTGCGCCTGCCCGGGGCCCCCGGCACTGACCTGCTGAAACTGGCCGGTGACGTGCCGGTGCTTATCATGACCAGCTACGCCAGCCTGCGCTCCGCGGTGGATTCCATGCGCATGGGTGCCGCCGACTATATCGCCAAGCCGTTTGACCACGATGAGATGATCGCCACTGTGCGCCGGGTCATCGGCAAGGCGGAACAGAGCCGTGCTGTGGCCGCCAGCACCACCGGGTCAAGCCGCGCCATTGCCGGCATGATCGGCGACAGTCCGGCCATGCGCAGCCTCTACAGCCGCATCCACAAAGTGGCTCCCACCGACGCCACCGTGCTGGTCTACGGGGAGACGGGTACCGGCAAGGAACTGGTGGCGCGCGCTATCCACGAGGAGAGCCGCCGCGCCAGCAAACGGCTTATTTCGGTCAACTGCGCGGCCATCCCCGAAACCCTGATCGAAGCGGAGCTGTTTGGTCACGAGAAAGGGGCCTTTACCGGTGCCCAATCCGCCCGCGACGGACTGGTGGCGGCAGCCGATGGCGGCACTCTGTTTCTGGATGAAATCGGCGAACTGCCGCTGGAAGCACAGGCCCGCCTGCTGCGGGTGCTGCAGGAGGGCGAAGTACGCCCTCTGGGCGCGGTGGAATCGCGCAAAGTTGACGTGCGCCTGGTGGCTGCCACCCACCGCAATCTGCGCCTGCTAGCCAGCGAGCGCAAATTCCGCGAGGACCTTTACTATCGCATCAACGTGGTGCAGATGACCGTGGCACCCCTGAGGGACAGGGGCAAGGACGTACTTGCCATCGCCGAACACCTGCTGGAAAGGTTTTGTACCCGTATCGGCCGGCCCACCCTCAAGCTGTCCCCGGAGGCGATACAGGCAGTCACCACCTACAGCTGGCCCGGCAATGTGCGCGAACTGGAGAACGCCATCCAGCGCGCCGTCATTCTGACCGAGGGCGTCAGCGACGAGATAGACCACCGCACCCTGGACATCGACCTGGATCTGGTGCCCGTGGACGAAGCGGACCCGGACCGCCGCCGGCCCAGCCTGCATACGGACCCCCGCGAGGACCTGTCACTGGAGGACTATTTCGCCCGCTTTGTGCTGGAGCACCAGGACACCATGAGTGAGACGGACCTGGCGAAGAAACTGGGAGTGAGCCGCAAGTGCCTGTGGGAGCGCCGCCAGAAGCTCGGTATACCGCGCAAGAAAACCCGCCGCGCAGTGGCCGAGGCCTGACTTCCGGCAGCCTCCATCAGCGCCCTCAGACGCCATCCGCCAGGGGCACTCCGCCTCCATTCCCACGGCCAGAACCGATGATGACACCGGGTAACGTCAAATAGTTACAAGTGAAAGTGTTACCCAAGTCGCGCTGAGAGTAACAACTGCTGCACCATCCGTAACGGATTCATCTCCGGCATTGGGCCCGCATTTCGCTTACACTTCTTAACTTATTGATTTACCGCGTTTTTTTAAAGTTGGCACACTAAATGCTATTTAAACCTGTGCAACTATGAAGAACAGCCAAAAATAAAAATAAATGACTGTTAAAGCCCTAATAAAAACTGACAATAAGTGGGCGCAACACAATAAAAATAAATGGAAAGGTCGAAAAAGAGCAATTAACGACCAAAACCAGCAGAACAACAACAATAAACAATAACAATAAGCAGATCGTAAAAAAATAACGACAAGCACGTTACAAACTGACTGATTGTGCCTGGGAGAGGGTGTTTGCCATACGGCAAATTGAAAGCGCAGGGAAGCCGCTACCTTGATCCCGGTAATTATGACCCCTCATTTTTCATACTGTCACCAGTAACCGGTCGCAGGGGTTTCCTCATTTGAGGCGACCGTCTGACTCTGTGTTGTCTTGTGGTAGAATGCGCCCTCATGATCAACGGGACTTCCCCGTTCACAGGCCTTGGCCGCAGTCAAGACAGACAGCCGTATGTTGAACTCCCTGCTCAGCAGTATCAAACGCTGGCGCAAGCCGGCCCCTCAGCCGAAAGCGCGCATCATTCCCCGCAGTGAACACTCGATCTCCCGCCGCGATATCAGCCGTGCGGCGCTGACAGTGATGAAGCGTCTGCAGGAAGCCGGCTTCGAAGCCTATATAGTGGGTGGAGGGGTGCGCGACCTATTGCTCGGCGGCCATCCCAAAGACTTCGATATTGCCACCGATGCCACCCCCGAGGATGCCAAGCAGTTGTTTCGCGGCTCGCGCATAGTGGGGCGGCGCTTCCGCATCCTGCACGCGCGCATCGGCCGTGAGGTCATCGAAGTGACGACATTTCGCGGACACCACTCCAATGGCGCGGAGCATGAGGCGCAACAGTCCCAGCAAGGTATGCTGCTGCGCGACAACGTCTACGGAGATCTCGCCAGCGACGCCGCGCGTCGGGATTTCACCGTCAATGCCCTCTACTACACCACCAGGGGCTTTGCCATTCACGACTACACTGGCGGCGTCACCGACATCGAGCAGCGCCAGATCCGCATGATTGGCGACCCCGCGACGCGCTACAAGGAAGACCCGGTGCGAATGCTGCGGGCACTGCGCTTCGCCGCCAAGCTGGATTTTTCCATCGAGGAACACACGGCAACCCCCCTGGCCGCTCTGGCCCCCCTGCTGCGGAACGTCGCACCGGCGCGCCTGTTTGACGAGGTACTGAAACTGCTGATGGGCGGTTTCGGCGAACGCACCTTCGAGTTGCTGCGCCAGTATCAGCTCTGGCCGCAGCTGTTCCCGGACAACGCCGCATTGCTGGAGGACCCGGCGATGCTGGAACTGGCGCGCCTCGCACTGCGCAATACCGACGCGCGTATTCATGCAGACAAGCACGTGACGCCGGCATTTCTGTTCGCGGCCCTGCTGTGGCCGGGGGTAGTTGTAGAGCAGCGGAGACTGATGGACCAGGGTACCCCCGCGGTTCCCGCCCTGGCTCAGGCGGCACAGAAAGCCACCAGTTCGCAACTGGCTCACACCGCTCTGCCAAAACGCTTCTCGCTGCCAATGCGGGAAATCTGGGACATGCAACTGCGTCTGCCCCGCCGCAATGGAGAGCGGGCACAGCGGCTGAGCCAGCACCCCCGCTTCAGAGCCGCCTATGACTTCCTGCTGCTGCGGGAGCAGTGTGGAGAAATCCAGCCGGGCCTCGGCACCTGGTGGACCGACTTCCAGCAGGCCGACGAAGACCAGCGCCAGGAGATGGTGCGCCGGCTGCAGCAGCGTGGTGGCAGACGCCGCCGGCGCCCAAAGGCCGCCGGGTAATCCGTGCAGCGTGTGTTTATCGGGCTCGGCAGCAACCTTGCGGCCCCGGCCCAACAGCTTCGCAGCGCACTGAAAGCCCTGCGTAAGCTCCCGCAGGTGCGCCTGGTCCGCTGTTCCGGCTTTTACCGCAGCGCACCGGTGGGACCCGCCGGGCAGGCGGACTATATCAATGCCGTAGCGGAACTGAATACCGACCTGCCGCCATTGGGGCTACTGGATCAGTTACAGGCTATCGAGACGGCCCAAGGCCGCGAACGCAGCCTCCGCTGGGGTGCCCGCACCCTCGATTTGGATATACTGCTGTTCGGTCAGCAGAGGATTGACCTCCCCCGCCTGCAGGTGCCGCATCCGCGTATGGCGGAGCGTAATTTTGTCCTACAGCCACTGGTGGAACTGGACCCACAATTGCTGCTGCCCGGGGGGGAATCTGTTCTGGCGCTGCTGCAACAGTGTCCGCAAAACCGCCTGCAGAAAGTTTCCGAATAGCAATCGCCGAAAAACAAGGAGCAACCGTCGTGGCGATAGACATAGCCGAGCGCGAAGTACTGGAACAAGCGCCGCTGGATCTGTCCGGAGTGACACCGCCGCGATTCATTGCGGTGGAAGGCAATATCGGCGTGGGAAAAACCACTCTGGCGAAGAAGCTTGCCGCCAGTTTTAACTACGATACACTGCTGGAGCTGCCGGAAGACAACCCCTTCCTGCAAAGGTTTTACCGCGACCCCAGGAATGCCGCCCTACCGACACAGTTGTATTTCCTGCTGCAACGATCGCAGCAAATTCAGGCCTTACGCCAGAACGACATCTTTAAACCGGTGCGTGTAGCAGACTTTCTGATCGAAAAGGATTACCTGTTCGCCGAAGTTACACTCGATGCGGACGAGCTGGCACTTTACCAGCAGGTCTATCAACACATGACCCTGCAGGCACCAAAACCCGATCTGGTGATTTATTTGCAGGCTCCCCTGACGGTGTTGCAGGAGAGAATTCGGACCCGCGGCATCGCCGCGGAGCGTTCAATCAGCAACGATTATCTCGCCACCCTGAACGACGCTTACACTAACTTCTTCCACTACTATGACGAGGCGCCGCTGTTGATCGTCAACAGCGAAGACATCGATATCGTAGATCGGCCAGAACACTACCGACAATTGGTGGAATATCTGCTGACCGTCAAAAGCGGTCGCCACTACTACAATCCGGGGAGCTGATTCGCATGACTTACGCATCCACTGAACGGCCAACACCCATTACCGTACAAACGCTGCGCAAAATGAAAATAGACGGTGAGAAATTTATAACCGTCGCCCTCTACGATGCCCCCATGGCCACCATGGCACAGAGGACCGGTGTGGAGGTTGTCTTGGTCGGCGACTCCCTGGGCATGACTGTGCTGGGTTTCGACAGCACCATTCCCGTCACCATGGAACAAATGATCTATCACGTGGAAGCGGTGGCCCGGGGCAACAAGAAATCTCTGATCATAGGCGACCTGCCATTTATGACCTATGCCACCCCGGAACAGGCGTTGCAAAGTGCCACCCGCGTTATGCAGGCCGGCGCCCATATGGTGAAGATAGAGGGCGGCGCCTGGCTGGCCGAAACAGTGTCTATGCTCGCGGACCGCGGTATTCCCGTGTGCGCACACCTCGGCCTGACACCACAATCGCTGCACAAACTGGGGGGGTTCCGGGTACAGGGTCGCGATGACGAGCAGGCGGGCAGAATCATCGATGACGCCGCACTGCTGGACGAGGCCGGAGCGGATCTGTTGGTGCTGGAGTGTGTGCCGTCGGGGTTGGCCAAGCGCATCACCGATTCTGTTTCCATGCCCACCATCGGCATCGGCGCCGGGCGGGAAACCGACGCCCAGGTACTGGTGATCAACGACATTCTGGGCCTGACCGAACGTCCGCCCAAATTTTCCAAGAATTTCCTCCGCGAGGCCGAGGATATTCCCGGTGCATTGCGCAAATATGCCGAAGATGTGAAAAACGGCATCTTTCCCGATGACAACCATACATTTGGCTGAACCCATGCAGCAGGAAACAGCCAGCCAATTCCAGCAGTTGCTGACCCAGTTGCGCAGCGGCGACAACCCACCCAAGATCCCCGCCGGCTGGCAGCAGGGTCGAGCCACCTTTGGCGGCCTGGTGGCGGCCATGCTTTACGAGAGAATGGCCACACAACTGGATAGTGACGCGGATCTGCGCTCTCTGACGGTTTCCTTTGTCGCCCCGGCCAGTCCTGGCAAAGTGGATATCCACACAGATGTCCTGCGCAGAGGGCGCTCTGTCACTCAGGTGGAAGGGCGTCTGTGCCAGGAGGGTAAAGTGGTCCTCGCCGCCCTGGCCAGCTTTGGCAAGCCGCGGGAATCGTCCATTTCCATTGCCAGTCCACCAGCTCCACCGATGCCCGCGCCCGAGGAGTCCCAGGCGCTCCCCTATATTGAGGGGCTGGTACCGGAGTTTACCCGGCATTTCGATTATCGCATCGCCCTGGGCGACCTGCCCTACTCCAACAGCGATAGCACCAGCTTTGGCGGCTGGGTGAGATTTCGCGAGCCCAGTGGGCAAACGGCTTCAGAACCGGTGGGCGTCAGTCACCTGTTGGCGCTGATCGACGCCTGGCCGCCGGCGGTGCTGCCCATGCTTAAGGAATTGGCGCCCGCCAGCTCCCTCACATGGACCCTGGAATTTGTGGGGCCTCGGCCGCGAGAAACCGCCGGGACCTGGTGGCAGTACCTCGCTGAAGTAAAACAGGCTGCAGACGGTTACAGTGTTATCCAGGCGAGGCTCTGGAGCGCCGGAGGGCAACTGGTGGCATTCACCCGGCAGACGGTGGCTGTTTTTGGTTAAGGTCTGTTGATACTAAAGTAAGCCCTAACCCAGAATTGTTGGCCTAGCAGGCTGTTGAAATTCGCAGAATTTCGACGCCCGGTACCGGAATATGGATGTTCCGGCAAAATCGACGACGCCTAAGTCGTTGATTTTGGAAGAAAAGTGAAAATCACATTTTTCGCTTTTCGTGTTTTGAAACAGGCAGGATGCCTTTTTCAACAACCTGCTAGGCATAGACCAGCCTCAACGCTCCAGCATCAGCCCGGCAGATAGGGCTTCCCCCGCGGGAATAGTCCAGCTGTCGGCAAACGCATTACCGTGCTCCACACATACAAACTCTCGATGGTGTTCACCCACATCCTCCAGGCCGGCGGCCGGGCCCGGATTCCAGGCAATCACACTGTGGCAGTTCTCACTCACAGCGGTAATGGGATTTTCGGTGACCAGCCGCTGCCTGGCTGGTGCCTGCTCGAATATCCGGTCCACCTGGTGGGGAAAGCTGAGCAGGCCACTGAGCCTGTACCGCTGGAGATTGCGGGTATTGTCCAGGTATTCGCAATGCTCCAGTCCCTCAACAGCAATCTTACTGGCGTCGCCCACAGCAAAGTAACTGTGCCAGGCCCAGCTGAAGGCGGCCGGCTCCGCACCCAGATTGTTCAATATGAGCTGCAGCTGCAGAACCCTGCCAAGCTGAAACTTCACCTGGCAAAGGAAAGGGGTGGCGAACAACTGGTCCCCCGGATGGCGGTAAGTGAACACCAACTCCAGTGTTCCATCGGCCAGGATGCTAGTTTCCCCCTGTCGCCACAACGCAGTGCGTACCAGCCCATGTTTGGGCTTTGACGGATCGTCGCGGTTGATACCAAACCAGGGCAGGCATACAGGAATACCCCCCCGTATCGATTGCCCCAGTGCAAACCTGGCCAGAGGGCTCAGCCAAAGCAAAGGTTCGCGACCCTGCCCCTGAAACTCGAGAATCTGCGCCCCCTGGGGCGCAATCACTGCGCGGCACAGAGGTGTCTGCACCAGTAGCAGGCTCAATCCAGGCTTGCCGTAGAGGGCACCACTGTCCGTATTTCTGATATAGCCCCGAAGCTCTGGCTCGGTCATTCACTTCCCCAACTTCTTTTTGTCAGCGCGGCAGCCAGCCGCGTCCGGCTAACCCTATCACCTGCACCACCCGCCTGTTTCACCGGGCCCGATGGGCAAAGAGCGGACGGCCGCAGAGTAGCAGCCACAGCGCCGCCGCCAATAGCAGATGAAACCAGTTGATGCGTGCGAGGCCCCACAGTGGGGCGGAATCGGTGCCCACCAGCAAACCCGCAATAATCACCAGTGGGGCTCCCAGGCTCAGCAGCACCGCCTGGACCCGCGACAACCGTCCGGGTACAAGCAACTGTCGCACTGCTGCCGCCAGCCAGAGCAGCAGCCCGAGAGCGGAGAAAAAGCTGCTGACTTCGGCTGGGGTTACACCTCCGTGACCGGACATACCTAGTGCCGCACCGGTCACCAGAACCAGGATGACATAGGCCGGCGCACGACTTTGATCGCCGGCGGGCAAACCCAGTGAAACCCATAACAGGGCTATCCCGATGGCCGGAAAGGAAATATAGCCGGAGAGATGTGACAGCGCCCGGTGCAGGTCTGTCGCCCAGGGATCTACGCCGTATCGGTAGGCACCGGCCAGAGCGGCCAGTGCCAGGCAACACAAACCCGCCACCATCAACAGTGCCGGAGACTGGTGGCGATCACGGCCGGTGGACCAGAAGTGTCCAGACACCAGCAGGGCGGAAACGGCCAATACCAACTCTGCCAGCCAGTAATTCATTGGATTGAATACCCCTTAACCGCGTTAAGCACACTTTAGCGGACACGACGGCAGAAAACTTTCCCGAAGTGGTCACCACAAACCAAGAGGCCCGGGTAAAACCCGGGCCTCTTCCTGCCTTCGAAGCCGGTTAAGGCAACTGCCGGCCAGTACTAGAAATCTACCCCCAGGGACAGCTGCAAACGGCGCGGTGCATAATAGTTACGCGGTTCGCCGAAGGTCTCATTGCTAACAAAGGGGTCGAAATTATAGCCTGTCTGGCGGTCGAACACATTGAACAGATCGGCACGGAACTTCAAGGTGTAATCCGAAAACACCTGGAAGTTCTGGGTGTAGTTCAGATCCAACTGCCAGTGGGAGGGGCTGCGGCGGCTGCCGGCCCGTTCTGCATAACGGTTGGTGCTGCTGGAATAGCCGTAGAGGGAACCATCCCAGGCCTCCCAGGGTTCACCGGACTGGTACACCAGGAAGGCCCCGAGGTTGGCCTGCCAGTCCAGCGTATACTGACCGAACACCTTGAATACATTGGGCTTGTCACCGCGCAGGGTGCCGTCCTTCAGATCCCAGACCTGGCGCCCGATCCCATCGGCCAGGTTTGAGGAGCCGACAAAGGTAGCCTGGTCATTGACGCCGCTAGTATTGTCCTGGTCAAAATTACCGCGGTAGCGGCTACGGGTATAGGAGGCATTCAAATAGGTGCGCTCACCCACCCAGGTGGCCTCCATACTGAATTCCCAATACTTGGTATAAGCATCGTCCAGCTCCGCAATCACATAGGAAGAACCACCCAGTTGCGCACGATAATCATCCAGCTCGGGAATATAGAGTCCTTTTTCGGCGATATGATCCGGCACACAGGTCTCCCCTTGAGGGCTGGCGTAGCAGCCGTATAGCCGCGACCCGTTCCAGGTATCCTCCCAAAAATGGGAGCTTTCGCTATAGCGGATATGGGAGCGCAGGCTGATACCATTGTCGAAGTCCTTGGTGGTACCGATGGTCAGCTCATCCAGGCGGCGGGGAGTAAGGTCTTCCTGGAAGAATTTACCCGAGGAGCCCGCGCGTGGCGTCGACTCGATAAAGTTACCATCTTCATCCCAGTAGACATCGAGCACTGCCCGTGTGTTTCGATCCCAAGAGGCGGCCCGGGCAAGAGACGAGACATCCGGATTGTACTGCGCAAAATTGGCGAATATGGTGTCGTTGCCATTGTAGGCCCAGGTAACACCGAGCCGCGGTTGGATCATATCTTTCCAGTCGGTCTGATACATCTCGTATTTGCGGCCCAAATCAGCGACGTAGCCGGAAACCGTCGCAGAGTTGCGCCTCAGACCCTGGCCATAGAGTGTATCCTGGCTGATCAGGACTCCCACATCGAAGGTAAAATCCCCCCAGCTGATGGAATCGTTGATCTCGAAGTTTTGTGTTTCCACAAATGAGTCGATGCTCGGTACCCGGGAACCATCCTCCCCAAGGAAGCTCATTTGTTCCGTTCTGCCTAAAAACCTGGCGTTGTTGGGCGCATCCGCATCTTCTGAACCATCGATGACTTCAATAATGCCCCATCCATTCGAAGTCCTGGCCAACTGCTCCTCACCCTCGGAGTATTGATAGCCGAAGTGGAGTTCGTGGCTGGTTTCACCGAGATCGAAACTATGATCTAACGCTATTTCAAAACTACGGTTGTAATAATTTCCTTCACTGTACTGGAAAAATCCTCCGACAGCACCGCCACCTACCCGGGAGCCATCGTCCCCTATATAGCCATATTGATCGATAAAGGGCTGTACAAAGGCATTCCAGCCCGGATCATTCGCGCGCGTGCTCGGCACCTCAAAATAGCCCTGGGAATCCAGGTTGGCCAGATCCAGCGGCTGATCATAAGCAGGCTGTAAATCGAGGGGATTATCCGGCACATCGGAACCCTCGAGCGCATAGTCGCTATACTGAAATGTCAGTGTGGTCCTATCATTGATAACCCAGGAACCATCCAGGGAGAAGATATCCTGGTTAGACACCGAACCCCGAGAGACCGAATCGATCTCGGTGAAGGAAATCGAATCCCCTTCGTTCACCCGCTCAGAGGTACGATAGGACACATTGAACAGCAGATTGTCGATAGGCGCGTAGGTGAGTTTGCCAAAGTACTCATCCCGCTCACTGGTAAAGTCCTTGGTGGGTCCGTAAGCGGTCTCTTTATTGTCCCGTTCTTGACGAGGACCATAATAAGAACCGTAAAAGAACAGCTGATCCTCGATAATCGGACCACCCACATTGGCGGTCAGCCAGCTGCGGCTGGTCTCGTCTTTGATCCCTTCCTTGTTTTTTTCGCGCATGCCCGGGGTCTGGAACTGGTATTCCACACTGCTCCTGAACTCATTGGTACCGGACTTGGTTTTTGTGTTGACCTCAACGCCCGCAGAACGCTTAAAGCCAATAGCGCGGGCCCCGCCGCGTTCCACCGACATTTGCTCCACATCCTGGCTCGAGGGCTCGGCGGACAGCACACCGAACAGGGGCAGTGTGACGTTCACACCACCAAACTTGTATACATTGTCCTGCCCGCTGCCGCCCGCATTGACACCACGCACACCATTTTCCGTGTACTGGACGCCTGGAATCAGTTTCATCATATCCCGGAAGTCCTGCCCCACCGGCAGTCCGCCAATGACATCCGCACCGATGGCACTGGACAGCGCACCGTTACCCGTCAGGGTTGCTGCCTCGCCAAAGACCTGAATTTCCTCCATGCCCTGCTCGGGGACCATGACCACAGTGACATTGGACTGCTGATCCAGTAAGACTCGAGCTGTCACGGTACGGGTAAGGCCATCATCATTGGTAAATGTCAGGGTATAGGTACCGGGGATCAGGGCCGGCAGCCTGAACTCGCCATCGGCGTCAGTGGTGGCGGTACGCGCCCGCGGCATAACATTACTGGTGGCGGTGACGGTGATACCGGCAGCCTCTGCACCCTGGCTGTCGAGGAATACCTGCCCCTCGATACTGCCGGACTGCTGTGCTGCCACAGATATGGAAAAGAGCGCTCCCGCTGTGGCAATGGCCACACGGGACATGAGTGACGCCCCCCTTTGTTCCGCGACGGAACGGCTCAGCTTTTTCTTCTCAAACATGAGGATGTCTCCCAGACGGTTATAATATTTATCTGTCGATGCCGGAAACCCTGGCAGCAAGAATCTGCTGACTGGCCAGGTTTCCCGACGTCCCCCCTTGAGCAGGCGCCACTCCGACGACGTCCCGGGGCCGAGAGACCCCCAGTGCTCAAGCCAAATACTTTATGTACCCACATCTCCCTGGGTGGAATATATTATTCCATGCACCTATTGTGCTTCAAAGATTTTTTATTCGCGAGCTTTAATCGATGAAAAAATTAAAAAAAGCTGCGAAAGCAGAATTTTTGTTCAATTAGACAGTTTTGGTCTGCAAAGAATCGACCAGGAATATGAACAGGTTCTCATTTGGGCCGCAAAATCGATCGATATTTATACAGAATAAAATTGACTGGGAATTCGCGACCATTACGCTTGTTTGTTTTTTATACTATTCAAAAGAAAAGAAAGGAGAGGCTTACAACGCTTGACGCATAATCTATTCCAAAAATTCCAGCGCTCTGGGCTGAAATCTGTGCTAGCAACCCGACAACTAAATAGGTTGCCGGTTAACATTTGCGATGAAAATTTTCTCGTCGAGCCAATTTACCAGGCTGCTGGAAACTAGCCTTCAACAGCGTCTTATCCCGACAGGGATGTTCTGTGTCCAAATCAAGCATTAACGGCTTGATTTGCGGTGGAGGGTTTGCGGACAGCCAGGGAAGGCTTTTTCAGCTTCACTAGGGCCTGTCCACACTAACTGAGATAGCCCTAATTACTGGGCACAAAAAACCCCGGACCTGGCCGGGGTTCTTCTGGCTGATTAGGCCGGGGGCTGTCAGGCTTCGCCTGAGGGCTGCTCCGATGCCTCCGCCTGGTCGGCTTGCTCTGCCTTGGCCTCCTTGATGGAGAGCTTGATACGGCCGCGCTGATCGACGTCCAGTACCTTGACGAACACTTTTTGGCCTTCGCTCAGATAGTCGGTTACCGCGTTAACGCGCTCCTCGGCAATCTGGGAGATATGCACCAGCCCGTCCTTGCCGGGAAGAAAGTTGACAAAGGCACCGAAGTCCACGATACGCACCACTGTTCCCTCATAGATGGCGCCAATCTCGGCTTCCGCGGTGATTTCCTCGATACGGGTGACCGCCGCTTCCAAACTCTCCCCGTCCTCACCAAACACCTTGACGGTGCCATCATCCTCGATATCGATGGAGGCACCGGTCTCTTCGGTGATGGAACGGATAGTGGCGCCGCCCTTGCCAATCACATCGCGGATCTTGTCCGGGTGGATCTTCAGGGTCGCGTAACGGGGTGCATTCTCGTTCACACTGGAGCGGGAAGAGTCGATCACCTTGTTCATTTCAGCAAGGATATGCAGACGCGCCTGCAAGGCCTGCTCCAGGGCAGTTTCCATGATCTCCTCGGTGATCCCCTCGATCTTGATATCCATCTGCAACGCGGTTACACCGGAGGCGGTCCCCGCCACCTTAAAGTCCATGTCCCCCAGGTGGTCCTCGTCGCCGAGGATGTCGGTCAGAACTGCGTGACCATGGTCTTCCTTCACCAGACCCATGGCGATACCGGCCACCGGCGCCTTCAGGGGCACACCGGCGTCCATCAGTGCCAGGCTGGAACCACATACCGAAGCCATAGAACTGGAACCGTTGGATTCGGTGATTTCGGAAACCACCCTCACCGTGTAGGGGAAGCTCTCCGGATCCGGCAGCACTGCAGCAATACCGCGCCGCGCCAGGCGGCCGTGACCGATTTCGCGGCGGCCAGTGGCGCCCACTCGACCCGCTTCCCCCACTGAATAGGGCGGGAAGTTGTAGTGCAGCATAAAGTAGTCTTTGCGCTCCCCTTCCAGGGCATCGATGATCTGCGCATCGCGGGTAGCACCGAGGGTGGCAACCACCAGGGCCTGGGTTTCACCGCGGGTGAACAGTGCAGACCCATGGCCTTTTGGCAGCACGCCAACTTCTACGCTGATCGGGCGTACTGTCTTGGTATCGCGACCGTCAATACGCGGCTCGCCGCGCACTACTGCACCACGAACGATTTTCTTTTCCAGCTTGCCGAAGTAATTCTTTACATCGCCTGCATCGACTTCCTCAGAGCCCAGAGCTTCTACCGCTTCATTGCGCAGTTCGGCTAGACGGGTAGTGCGCTGCTGCTTATCGGTAATGCGGTAGGCCTCGGCTACTTTGTCGCCAAACTGCCCTTCCAGAGCGGTTTTGAGTTCAGTGTTTTCCGCTTCTGGCTGCCAGTCCCACTGGGGCTTTCCAGCTTCAGCCTTGAGCTCTTCACAGACCTGGATAATGGCCTGCATCTCCTGGTGCGCATACAGCACCGCACCCAACATGATATCTTCCGGCAGTTCCTTAGCCTCAGACTCCACCATCAGTACCGCGTCCCTGGTACCCGCAACCACCATGTCCAGCTCAGAAGTTTTCAGAGCGCTATAGCTCGGGTTTAGCAGGTAACCCTCTTGCTGGGTGTACCCCACACGCGCAGCGCCGATGGGGCCCGCAAAGGGGATACCGGATACTGACAATGCTGCGGAAGTTCCTATCATTCCGGCAATATCCGGATCCACATCCTTTTCTGCGGACAGAACAGTGATCATCACCTGTACTTCGTTCATAAAGCCGTTGGGGAACAGCGGGCGAATCGGGCGGTCGATCAAGCGGGAGGTGAGGGTTTCTTTTTCAGATGGGCGGCCTTCACGCTTAAAGAAGCCGCCGGGTATCTTGCCGGCCGCGTAGGCCTTTTCCTGATAGTGCACGGACAGTGGGAAAAAGCCCTGGTCAGGCCTGGCCTCTTTGGCACCGACAACGGTGCACAACACCACGGTTTCGCCAATGGTGACCAATGCGGCACCGGTGGCCTGGCGGGCGACGCGGCCGGTTTCAATGGTGACCTGCTGTTGTCCGTACTGAAATGTCTTGCTTACTGGATTCACTAGTTTTTTCCTGTTTCCTACGGTTACTGGCCCATTCCAGCAACCCCTACTTGCAATGCGGGCAGAGCCCGCCCCGCAGCTTCACCGTCCTGTTAAGTGCATGTGGTGAAGCGCGGGCCGCTATGCCGAGTGCATCGATAACGCCGTCGGCATAACGAAACACCGGTTGCGCCGCCACCTGGGTGGAATTGCAACCGGCAATTAAAAGAATGCCCGCCAGGAGGCGGGCATTCAGGAGTCTTAGCGACGCAGGCCGAGTTTGGCAATCAGCTGTGCGTAACGGTTAAGATCCTTTTTCTTCAGGTAGTCCAGCAGCTTGCGACGCTGGTTTACCATGCGGATCAGACCACGACGGGAGTGGTGATCCTGCTTGTGCGCAGAGAAGTGCCCCTGCAGCTTGTTGATGTTGGCGGTCAGCAGCGCTACCTGGACTTCCGGAGAACCGGTATCACTTTCAGACTGGCCGTGTTCCTGAAGGATGGCTGCTTTTTCAGATGCAGTCAGTGCCATAACGAAATACCTCGTTGCAATATGCGGTGGATATTCGGCTGGCCCGCGCATATTTACAGGCCAGCTAACGTCAAATGATCGAAATCGCCATCCTGGCCGTTTTCAATCCCCGCCAGCCGGAGACGGCACAAACTGCCTCCTCCAGCGGACCAGTACCGGCCTTTGCCGGCTGGCGGCGCACTCTTTGGCCGCCTGCGATAGGGGACTGCCGACGGGTCGGTCAGTCACCGCTTTTCACCAGACGCCGGGGTGCCACACACCCGTCGTCGGTAATTTCCCCGATGCCCAGAAAATCACCACTTTCCAGGAAGAGGCGCACCATATCACCTTCCGTGCCAATACGATAGACCCGCAGATCCATTACCGGCTGTCCCTGACGCACATAGTAACCGGCATTGTCCGGCAGGGTCAGTTTCGGCAGCCCGGCGGCGGGTGCATCCACCGGCAACAGGTGATGGTCCAGCAGTTCCGCCCGGCCCTGGCCCCGCTCCTGCGCCAGTTCCTCCAGCGTCACACTGCCGGATTCATCGAAGGGACCGGCAGCGCTCCGGTGCAATTGCTCCACATAGGCACCGACACCCAGCGCCCGCCCCAGGTCCTCCGCCAGACTGCGGATATAGGTGCCCTTGGAACAGTGCACCTCCACCTCGGCACAGGGCCGGCTTCCGCCGCTGAATCCCAGCAGCTCAAACTGGAAAATTTCCACCGGCCGGGCCTCACGCTCCACCTCGAGCCCCTGGCGCGCCAACCGGTACAGCGGCTGCCCCTGATGCTTGAGCGCCGAGTACATGGAGGGTACCTGCTCGATACGGCCTTGAAACTGCGCCATGGCGGTTCGCACAGCGGCTTCCGTCACGGCGGAGGCGTCGGCAGTGGCAATGACGTCGCCGTCGGCGTCACCGCTGGCGGTGGTCATGCCAAAACGAAAGCTGCTGCGATAGCGTTTATCCGCGTCCAGCAGATACTGGGAAAACTTGGTCGCCTCGCCAAAGCAAATGGGCAACAGCCCTGTCGCCAGGGGGTCCAGCGCTCCGGTGTGACCGGCCCGGTTGGCGAAAAACAATCGCTTGGCCTGTTGCAGGGCGTCATTGGCGGTGATACCGGCCGGCTTGTCGAGCAATAGTACCCCGTCTACCGGTCGGCCCCATTTTGGTCTGCGGCCCATAACTACTGCTTGTCGCCGTCGTCTTTGTCTGTATCCAGGGAGTGATCCCGCTGCACCGCCTTGTCGATCAGCGCCGACAATTTCTGGCCTCGCACCGATGTCTCGTCGTAGCGGAACTGCAGGCGGGGGATGGTTCGCATCTGGATTTCCCGCGCCAGTTGGCTGCGCAGGAAGCCCGCAGCCTTGTTGAGCACTTCCATGGAGGTCTTAATCGCCGCCGCGTCATCCTCGCCGACCAGCGTGACAAACACTTTGGCCGAAGTGAGGTCGCGACTGACCTCCACGTCATTGATATTGACCATGCCGAGGCGCGGATCGCGCACTTCCCGCTGAATCAGCAGCGACAGCTCCCGGCGCATGGCATCGGCGACCCGCTCCGCGCGGTGGAATTCTCTTGCCATCTGTTACCTATTTCCAATGGCTGCTTGCCGCCAGGGCCGGGCCCTGGCGGGGTCTGGCTCGAGATTAAAGCTCGCGCGCCACCTTGACGATATCGTAGACCTCGATCTGGTCTCCGGATTTGACATCGTTGTAATCCTTCACCCCGATACCGCACTCCATTCCGTTCCGCACCTCCTGCACGTCGTCCTTGAAGCGGCGCAGGGACTCCAGTTCGCCCTGGTAGATCACCACATTGTCGCGCAGGACACGGATCGGCTTGTTGCGGTAGACGGTGCCCTCGATCACCATGCAACCGGCGATGGCGCCAAACTTGGGTGACCGGAATACGTCGCGGACTTCGGCGATGCCGACGATATCCTCCCGCACCTCCGGCTCCAACATGCCCGACAGAGCCTGCTTCACTTCATCCAGCAGGCTGTAGATCACACTGTAGTATCTGATTTCAACACTCTCGGCCTCGGCCAGCCTGCGCGCTGCAACATCGGCACGGGTATTGAAGCCGATGATGATAGCGCCGGAGGTGAGGGCCAGGTTGACGTCGTTCTCTGCGATGCCGCCGACGCCGCTGGACACCACATTGACCGATACCTCCTCGTTGCCGATATCCGCCAGCGCGGACAGGATGGCTTCCAGGGAACCCCGCACATCGGCCTTGATCACCACCGGCAGAACCTTGCGCTCACCGGCGGCCATGTCGGCGAACATATTTTCCAGTTTGGCCGCCTGCTGCCTCTGCATACGCTCGCGGCGCTCCTTGTCGGCGCGCTGCTCGGCCACTTCGCGGGCCTTGCGCTCGTCCGCCGCCACCATGAAGTCATCGCCGGCATTGGGCGTGGAATCCAGGCCCAGCAGTTCCACCGGCGTGGAGGGGCCGGCCTCTTTGACACTCTTCCCCAACTCGTTGGTCATGGCGCGCACGCGGCCATAGCTCTGGCCCGCCAGCACGATATCACCGCGTTTCAGCTCGCCGTTCTGAACCAGCAGCGTCGCCACCACACCACGTCCTTTTTCCAGGCGCGACTCAATCACCACACCGCGGGCGGGCACATCCACCTCGGCCTGCAGTTCCAGCAGTTCCGCCTGCAGGGAGACCGCCTCCAGCAGATCGTCAATGCCCTGGCCGGTGTGGGCGGAGACTTCGATAAACTGTGTATCGCCGCCCCAGTCCTCGGGAATCACTTCCTTGGCCGCAAGCTCATTTTTCACCCGGTCCGGGTCGGCGCCCTCCTTGTCGCACTTGTTGATCGCCACCACCAGGGGTACACCGGCGGCTTTGGCATGCTGAATCGCTTCCTCGGTCTGCGGCATTACCCCGTCGTCGGCAGCCACCACCAGAATCACAACATCAGTGGCCTGGGCGCCGCGGGCCCGCATGGCGGTAAACGCCGCGTGCCCCGGGGTATCCAGGAAGGCAATCTCCCCCTGGCTGGTCTTCACCCGATAGGCACCGATGTGCTGGGTGATACCGCCGGCTTCGCCGGAGGCAACCTTGGTCTTGCGGATATAATCCAGTAGCGAGGTCTTGCCGTGGTCCACATGGCCCATGACTGTGACCACCGGCGCGCGGACAACCTTGCGGCCCTCGGCCTGCTCGACCTGCGCCACCAGTTCGTCTTCCAGCGCCGTTTCAGAGCGCAACACCACTTTGTGGCCCAGCTCCTCTACCACCAGGGAGGCGGTATCGCGATCGAGGCTCTGATTGATGGTGACCATCTCGCCCATCTTCATCAAATGCTTGATCAGCTCGCCGGCCTTCATATTCAACTGCTTGGCCAGGTCACCTACGGTGATGGTTTCGCCTAACTGGACTTGATACACCTGTTTTCCCGTCGGTTTCTTGAAGCCGTGTGTGTTCTTTACCTTCAGTGTCGGACGCTGTAGAGAGCGGCGACCGCCCGCACCGCCTTCCTCATCCGAGAAAACCTCCAGCGCCTCCTCGTAGAGTGCCGTCTTACTGGATTTTTTCGGGCCGCTCTTGGTTCCGCGGCGACCGCGGCGCTTGCGCACCCCTTCGTCCGCTTCCGTCCCCGCTTCAGCGGCTTCAGCTTCGAGCTTGCGCCGCAGTGCCGGCTTGACCGTCTCGGTCTTGGCTTTCTGCTGCCTTTCCAGCTCTGCGCGCCGGTCGGCCTCGACCCGCACCTTCTTCTCCTCCAGCACCTTGGCTTCCTCTTGGGCCTGGAGTTTGCGTCTCTCCATCGCAGCGATACGTATGGCTTCGACGTCATCTGTATAGGAGGAGCGGGTCGCTGCAGCAGAGGGCTGTGGCTCGGCTGCGCCGCTGGCGGGCTCAGTGGCCACCGCCTCTTCCTCCACAGCCGCGGCCTCTAACTTCTGCTGCTCCGCTTGCGCGGCTTCCTGTGCGGCCTGCTGCTCGGATTCCCGCTGGGCGCGCTCGGCTTCCGCCTGCACCCGCTCGGCGCGGGCCTGCTCCATCGCCGACTGCTCTTCCAGAGCCCGGTCCAGCTCTGCCTGCGCCGGCTCTGCAACTGTTTCGGTGGCCGCCTCTTCCTGCGGGCGTTTGACGTAGGTGCGCTTCTTGCGCACTTCCACGTTTACGGTCCTGCGCCCCGTTCCAGAGCCGGTTTTCAGCGTAGTGGTGGTCTTACGCTTCAGAGTGATCTTGCGCGGTGCGACACTCTGCTCTCCGTGACTGCTTTTCAGGAAGTTGAGCAGGACCTGTTTTTCCTCATCCGAAACCACCGCATCCGCAGTGGTTTGAGGCAAACCCGCATCTCGCATCTGCTTGAGCAGACGATCCTCGGTGGCACCAACCGATTTGGCGAGTTCACTAACTGTTACTTCGGCCATTCTCTCTCCTAAAATTCGCTGCTCGGAGGGGATTCTATTATTCGTTCACCCGCCCGCTTATGCCTGTTCGTCGCTGTCGCCCGCAAACCAGGGTTCACGTGCCTTCATAATCAGCGCGGCGGCGCGCTCCGGATCCAAACCTTCGATATCGAGCAGGTCATCCACTGCCTGTTCAGCCAGATCCTCCATGCTGGCGATACCTCGGCTGGCCAGCTGGAAAGCCAGCTGTCGATCCATACCTTCCAGGCCGAGCAGGTCTTCCTGCGGTTCCAGCGCATCCAACTGCTCTTCGGAAGCCAGTGCCTGGGTCAGCAACGCATCCTTGGCCCTCGCGCGCAGCTCCTCCGCAATCTCCTCGTCGAATCCCTCGATGGACAGCATTTCCTCCAGCGGCACATAGGCCACCTCTTCCAGTGTGGTGAAGCCCTCCTCCACCAGTACGGCGGCCACATCGTCGTCGATATCCAGGCGCGCCATGAAAGTCTCCATGATGCCACCGGACTCGGCTTCCTGCTTGGTCTGCCACTCTTCGATGCTCATCACGTTGATCTGCCACTGGGTCAGATCGGAGGCCAGACGCACATTCTGGCCACTGCGCCCAATCGCCATAGCGAGGTTTTCCTCAGCGACGGCAACGTCCATGGAACCCGCATCCTCATCCACGACTATGGACTCGATATCGGCCGGCGCCATGGCGTTGATCACAAACTGAGCCGGGTTCTCGTCCCACAGTACTATGTCCACCCGCTCGCCGGACAGCTCGTTGGAAACCGCCTGAACGCGTGCGCCACGCATACCCACACAGGCCCCCACCGGATCGATACGACCGTCATTGGTGGTGATGGCGATCTTGGCGCGCAGGCCCGGATCCCGCGCTGCGCCCTTGATTTCGATAACCTGTTCGGCAATTTCCGGCACTTCGATACGGAACAGCTCCACCAGCATTTCCCGGCAGGAACGGCTGAGCATCAGCTGTGGTCCGCGGGCTTCCGGCTGGATCTCCAGCAGGATAGCGCGCACCCGGTCCCCCAGGCGGAAGATTTCGCGTCCCACCAACTGGTCCCGTGGCAGGCGCGCCTCGGCATTGTTGCCCAGGTCCACCGCGATAAAATCGCGCGTGACCTTCTTCACGGTACCGCTCACCAATTCGCCGACACGGTCCCGGTACTCTTCCACCACCTTGGCGCGTTCGGCCTCGCGCACCTTCTGCACTATGACCTGCTTTGCGGTCTGCGCGGCGATACGGCCGAACTCCACATTTTCAACCTGTTCGCGGTAGGTATCGCCAGCCTTCAGCTGGGGGTCTTTTTCGTGGGCTTCCTCCAGCGTGAACTGGGTGCCGAGCTCCGCCAGGGTATCATCATCCACCACTTCCCAGCTGCGGAAAGTTTCGTAATCACCGGTTTTGCGGTCGATGATGACCTCAATGGTGGAATCCTCGTCGTAGCGCTTCTTGGTGGCCGTCGCCAATGCGGCCTCAATGGCCTGGAAAATAATTTCCTGGTCCACGCCCTTCTCGTTGGAAACCGCCTCGGCTACCAGCAAGATCTCTTTGTTCATGCAGCTGCCTCTTTAAAAAACGCCACTTAAAGCTCTTTCTATCCGCCCGCGAGCGGCAGTCAGTCAAACTGAGGAATGATGTTGGCCCGCTCGATACTGTCTATCGGCAGCAGGTACTCACTTTCATCGTCGATGCGCAGGACCACTTCCTCGCCCTCAACCCCGGCGAGCAGGCCCTGCCATTTGCGCCGCCCCTCCAGGGGCATCCGCAGGCGCACTTCGATCCGGGAGCCCACAAAGCGCTGGTAGTGCTCCAGCCGGTACAGCGGACGGTCGAGTCCGGGCGAGGAAACTTCCAGGGTGTACCTGCCGCTAATGGGATCTTCCACATCCAGTACGGCGCTCGCCTGGCGGCTGACCTTCTCACAGTCCTCCACGGCGATCCCCCGGTCCGCATCAATATAGATGCGCAGCAGTGCGTTGCGCCCGTGGGTCTGATAGTCGATACCCCACAGTTCACACCCCAGCGATGCCACCACCGGTGCCAGAAGCTCCTCCAACTGCTCGCGCTTGCCCGCCATTTCTGTCACCTCAACTGGCCGGTGCAAGCACCGGTCTGCACCATCCGCGGACGCCGCTGGCCAAGTGCCCGAGGGAACCGCAAAAACAAAAAATGGGCGAAGAAGCCGACCCCACGGTCCGAATGTCAAACCGCGGCGCCCACTTCCGGCCCATTCGGATAATTCATATTTCGCCTGCCGCGCTTCGTGCAGATACGAAAAAGCCCCTAACAGGGGCTTCAACCGCGCATCCAGATGATCCGCATCTGGAAGCAATTTGGTAGCGGGGGCAGGATTTGAACCTACGACCTTCGGGTTATGAGCCCGACGAGCTACCAGGCTGCTCCACCCCGCATCAACTCTGGCATCGAAATCTGGTGGCTTTCGCTGCCTGCGGTGGGTTGTTCCAACCGCTCGAGAGGATGCGCATTCTATGGGTGCTGCCGGGACGAGTCAAGCCACTTCTGGCATTTATTTTCACGGTACCCTTCGGCAACCCAGTGCCCATTATATGCCGGGAGACTTCACTGTTCAGCGCGGCAATATCCAGCGGCAGGTGATAGAGATGATTAGGCGCCAGATTCGGCTATCGAACACCGGCCTGCCAGCCTCGACACGAAAACTCTACGAGCGGCCAGTGGCGTTGCAAGCTCCTTTTTTTGGGCGAACAAAGCAAAACCCCGACTTGGCTCCCCAGGTTAATCTCACCGGGAGCCAGATACAGCGAATGGGACAGTATGAGCATCCGCTCACCCACTGACGGATGTCGGGCTCCGGAGATTCAAATCGCTACCGGATTGTTGTGACATCCAAACCGGCACTCTGCGCACGCAGACCTTCGAGCCGCTATCAGCTTGCTAAGAAAACCTACCCCGTCCTTTCCCAGCCCGGGTTGCAGCACAAATCCAACCCCCGCGGCAAAGCAAACAGTCACACGCCGGATTTACGACCCGGGGAGCCTTAATGTATGGGACATCAGATTGCGAGGGCGGAGAAACCCCACTATCTATTGCAATGCCGCTTAAACGACTCTATCGCAAAGACACCGTCACCCGACTCGCTCCGGGCTTCAGAGTAAAACTTTCCGTTTTCCCATTACGCTTTATATTCAGCGTATTGACCTGGTCTCCCTCTATCTCCATCAGCATGGATTGATGCACCTCCAGCTTGTCGCCACCGATATTTGCCAGTGGAACCTCCTGGTATATCCACACATCATGCACATCCGCCTCCATGCCCACCCACTTCGGAACCAGTAGTACACCATTCTCGCCACGTATCTGAAAGCGCTGGTTCACATAATCTTCCATCTGGCGTTGCGCATTCTTAAACTCGGTGCCGGCGCTGAGCGCAAGCGCTCGCTCCAAATCCGCCACAAAAAACCGATGGGAAATCTCTAACGATTGGGTTCGCGCATTGACATACAGCTCTGTCAGACCGAAATGATAGCGATGCGCCTCCACCTGCGCGGATAACATCAGCAGCAGGGCAGCGGCGAAGCAAAAAAACGGGATTCTCATAGCTGGGCACCAAGCGAATTCGGATTTTGTCACGCTTTGAGGTATAGATTAGAGAGATCTCCCTTCGATCACAAAAAGCCTGCGACCGAAGGGATACCGGCACGGGATCAGCCCGCCTCCTTCAATTCGGCCTCCCAATCCTTCATCAGGTTACGCTTCTGCTCATCCTTGAACAATTCCAACCGCGACTTGATGATGCGGCGCGGATAGTAGTTGTTTTCCATGTCCACGTCCGCAGTTTCCCAATGCGGGTCCAACACTACGGACTTGAGCATCCGGCTCTTGTCACGCACTAGCATCTTGGAAGTTTTCTTCGCGTTGCGCGCCCAGATTTCAGCGGGAATACGCAGGTTCTCAACACTTCCATCCTCGTATTCCAGGCGCAGAAACAACGGCATAACCAAGCCGCCAATATTGCTGAAATCCAGCACATAGACATTGCTCTCGACCGCCAGCAGATCCTTTTCCCAATCTTCCAACCCGTCCAACATAGTCTGGTAGCTGTTGCGATCGGCGTTGGACACGTCAAATTCGTCGTGCCTGTTGTAGAAGTCCGCCAGCTCCGGTTTCGCATCCACAATACGCGGCAGTTTGCGTACGCGGTTCTCAATGGCAGTCACTGTCTCCGGCTCGCGCTTGTGCTGCTCCCGCTTCCACGGTCCCTCCAGATCCGGATTCTTGGTGCCCACAGTGTAATGGCGCACTTGGTCGAGACTGATATCCACATTGTTAGTGGTGTAGAACCAACCGCGCCAGAACCAATCCAGGTCCATACCGGAGGCATCCTCCATGGTGCGGAAAAAATCTGCCGGCATCGGGCGTTTGAATTTCCAGCGCTGTGCATACTCGCGAAATGCAAAGTCGAACAGCGCGCGACCCATCACCGATTCGCGCAGTATGTTCAGGGCCGTCGCCGGCTTGCCGTAGGCATTGTTACCGAACTGAAGAATGGATTCCGAATTAGTCATGATCGGAACCTGGTTCTCGCTCTGCATATATTCGACGATCTTGCGTGCGTCACCGCGACGCGAGGGATATTTCTCCTCCCACTCCTGTTCGGCCAGGAACTGTACGAAGGTATTGAGCCCCTCGTCCATCCAGGTCCACTGCCGCTCATCGGAATTCACGATCATCGGGTAGTAATTGTGACCCACCTCGTGAATGATCACCGAAATCAACCCGTACTTGGTGCGGCGCGAATAAGTCCGCTTGCTGCGGTCCTCTTCATCGATTTCCGGGCGCGGGCCATTGAAGGTAATCATGGGATATTCCATCCCGCCTACCGGCCCATTGACGGAAATAGATACCGGATAGGGATAATCAAAGCTGTAGCGGTTGTAGACATCAATAGTATGGATGATCGCTTCGGTGGAATATTTGTCCCACAGAGGCGTGCCCTCCTCTGGGTAGAAAGACATGGCCATGGTGTCAGTAGCGCCCTTCTTGTAGCCCTGCGCATCCCACAGGAACTTGCGAGAAGAGGCCCAGGAAAAGTCCCGGACATTTTCCGCCGCGAAAATCCAGGTTTTGCGCTCCCGCGAGCGGCGCTTTTCGTTCGCCAGCGCCTCCTCCTTGGTAACAATCATCACCGGCTTGGGTGCTGTGCGCGCCTGTTGCAATCGCTCGCGCTGCGTCCGGGTCAGCACCTCACGCGGATTTTGCAATACCCCGGTGGCAGCGACTACATGGTCGGCCGGCACATCGATAGCCACGCGATAGTTACCGAATTCCAGCGCGAATTCGCCTCGGCCCAGAAACTGCTTGTTCTGCCAGCCGCTCACATCATTGTAAACGGCCATACGTGGGAACCACTGGGCGATTTCGTACAGGTAGTTATCATCCCGCTCAAAATACTCATACCCGGAGCGACCGCCCAGTGCCTTTTGTTCAATCACATTGTATGCCCAGGCAACCTGGAAGCTGATACTGCCCCCTGGAGCCAGTGGCTGCGGCAGATCGATCCGCATACCGGTATCGACAATGGTGTGCGGGAGATCCCGACCCCTGCTGTCCGCCACCTTGGTGATTTGATACCCGCCGGGAAACTCATTGGACACCACTGCACGACGAAAACTGCCGAACGGCACAGTGTCCGGAGCTATGGACTCCAGGTCCACAGACGCTGCCAGATTCCCGGCGGAGTTCGGCTTGAAGCGGTTTTGATCCAGCTGCAGCCATAGATAACGCAGAGTGTCCGGCGAATTATTGGTATAGGTAATGGTCTCCGAAGCGGTAATCAGCTGTTTATCGTCATCGAGAGAAACCTTGATGTCATAGTCCGCCTGTTGCTGCCAGTAGGCGTGGCCCGGCGCACCGGAAGCGGTACGGTAAGCGTTGGGTGTCGGCAGGAGCTCATTCAGTTGACGGAAGCTGTCTCCAGTCACATTTAGAGGGTCTGCAGCCAAAGCTGTAGTAGCAATGCACAAAGTGGACAATACCGCCCCAAGGCGGCCGAGTAGAGGCAAATTCATAGGCTATCGTCGGGTTGCGGTGAAGATAAAATTCAGGGCATTGTACCATTTCTGCTCCCTGCATTTTCAATGAGTGCCAAACACGCGGTCTATGCGGCCTCCGGCCTTTATTTGGCTCCCAGCCCGGAATCGGTCACCATTTTGAAGTAACAACTACAATAGGCCACCCTGTTAACCCTTAATGCCCTAGCAGGTTGTTGAAAAAGGCATCCTGCCTGTTTCAAAACACGAAAAGCGAAAAATGTGATTTTCACTTTTCTTCCAAAATCAACGACTTAGGCGTCGTCGATTTTGCCGGAACATCCATATTCCGGTACCAGGCTGTCGAAATTCTGCGAATTTCAACAGCCTGCTAGTTCGCGACGACCGGGAGAACCCGCGACCAATTAACCACAGGTCCTTTTTACGAGCCGAAAAACCCCGCACGTGACAGGAGACTACTGACACAGACGTTTTCAGCAGCCTGCCAAATTGGTGACCGATATTGGCCCATCTGAACCCGACGAGCGGCTCACCAGTCATGCTCCCCTTTAGGGATAGTGACCCGCATGAATCTTTTGTTTCCAATAACTACATTAACCCGGCAAATTATCTGGTTGCCGGGTTAATGTCTGGCTATGGTCGCCCTCAGCTCCGGCACTTTATTACCGACTCCAGGCTGCCGCACCGGGCGGAGTTAGGCAGACCTGCCACGCTCGGTTCGACGGCTTCGTTGGGGCCGCGGAGAACCCCCTGACGGTACCTGCTTGCTGCGTCCCCGGCCCTGGCCCCTGCTCTGTCCATTGCCCTGACCTCCAGCACTGCCACGGCCTCGGCCCTGTGCCGCACGCTGTCCCTGGTTACCGCCGCGCCCAGACCTGCCGGACGCCGGCAACAGGTGATCCGGTTCGAAGCCCTCGACTTCCTCCCGGGAGATTGGCTTCTGAATCAGGCGCTCGATATCGCGCAGCTGCTTGATTTCATCCGCACTCACCAGAGACACGGCACGACCGCTGGCACCGGCGCGACCAGTACGACCGATCCGATGCACATAGTCCTCGGGCACATTTGGCAGATCAAAATTCACTACCTGAGGCAATTGATCGATATCGATACCCCGTGCGGCGATATCCGTTGCCACCAGGATTTGCACCTTGCCGCTTTTGAAATCTGCCAGTGCCTTGGTGCGCTGATTCTGACTCTTGTTGCCATGGATGGCCGCCGCGCGGACATTATCCGCACCCAACTGTTTCACCAGGCGGTTGGCGCCGTGCTTGGTGCGGCTGAAAACCAGCGCCTGCTGCCAGTTATTCTCACGGATCAAGTGGCTGAGCAGCGCCGGCTTGCGGGCCTTATCCACCGGGTGCAGCTTCTGCTTCACCGTCTGGGTAGTGGTATTGCGCGGGCTCACATCGATTTCCAGTGGATCTTTCACCAGTCCTTTTGCCAGCTGGCGTATCTCCGGTGAAAAAGTGGCCGAAAACAGCAGGTTCTGACGCTTAGCAGGCAACAGCTTCAGGATTCGCTTGATATCGTGGATAAAACCCATATCCAGCATGCGGTCCGCCTCATCCAGCACCAGTGCTTCCATCTTATCGAAGCGGATAGCGCGTTGGTTATACAGATCCAGCAGACGCCCCGGTGTCGCCACCAGAATGTCTGCACCGCCGCGCAGGCGCATCATCTGAGGGTTGATTTTCACTCCCCCGAACACTACCGAATGGCGAAGGGGCAGGTACTTGCTGTAGCTTTGCACATTATCGAATACCTGCGCGGCCAGTTCGCGGGTGGGGGTCAGAACCAGCGCACGCACCTGGTTGTTGCGTGCCGCAGCCCCCTTGGACAGGCGGTGTAGCAGCGGCAACGTAAAGCCGGCCGTCTTACCCGTACCCGTCTGCGCCGCGGCCATGATATCGCCGCCTTTCATAACGGCGGGAATCGCCTGCGCCTGAATTGGGGTGGGCTGATCGTAGCCCTGCTCCGCGACTGCTCGAGCCAATTCCTGGGCCAGGCCCAGATCTTCAAACAACATAAATAACCTCTAATTGCGCCAGCGACGCAATTGACAAATGGGCTTCACCTCACAAGTGTGAGGCAAACAAAAATCGGAGATTGCGAACCTCGGGGTCCGCAGCGCCGTCGATTGGCCAATCTGACAGCAGCCAGTGGCCGGTGCGGCATTCAGTAGGGTTTCCGGGGATACTTGGGAAAGAATTCCAGGGAGGGTGCCAGCGGCTTGCCGGCCTACAGATGACGCTGCTGAAGCGAATTCAGCCCGGCCATCATAACATAGTTATCCCGACCGTGTAGTTTTAAGTGGCTGCCAAAACCGAAGGCGTAAATGAGTGAGTCAATGAAACTCTCCCCCTGCCGGCTGCATACCGGTATTTGGCAAGGCAATTGCCGAACTCAATCATAAGCAGTCCATAACCTATCTCAAGTGATGGATCAGCATTATCCATCATTTCGAAACGGGACTCATAACCGAATACACTGGAATAGTCCCCACCTTATAGAATAGCGCTGAACATGAGCCCCACCGTTTGGCCCAGCTCGGCTTGCCGATGACACAGAAGCTCTTTAAAGCACGCCAGTCAGCCATAAAAACTAAAATGCACCTTCCAAAAGCGCCAACCGGATAAAACAGAGCCCGGTGGTCAAACAGGTGTTATCGGCTTTGGAGCCTCGACAACAATAACACCCCGCAGTACCATGGGCGCATTTCAGGGAAAGCATATAAGTCCGCAAACTAATTTACAAAAGCAATAAATGCAGCTCCTTTGGAACCTAGCCCTCGACCAAGCACTCTAATCCCACCGCCAGTAGCTTTGCTAGAACTGGAGAATAAAAAGCGAACAAACTCTATATTTTTGTTTTTGCATTGGTTGTTTCCGGCTGTGGAACTTTTACCTCCCTATCCAGACCGGATAACAAAATTGCAAGTAATCTGAAACGTCAAAAAACCCAATGTGAGGAGACATCACGGGCCTATGGCGGAATTTCATACAATCTCTGCAAATTAAATTCAAATCCCGGAAATCCACACTTTGACTGGGCTCTTGGCTTCTACGTATTGGATATAGCCGCATGTACGATAACAGATACTGTGGTCCTGCCCTATACGATTGTTGAACAATATAAAAAGGGAAGCATAAGGATCAAATCTTGAAAACCAATACTAGGAGGGGTCAGGATTTTCCTTGACCTCCCCCCAAGCGACTTTGACGAAGTAGATGAGTGAAAAGTTGATAACAAACCTGAATACTATGCCCAACTTGTCAAAGCGACTAAAGATTCTTCGGGGCCCTTTCAATCGTCTAAAGAGGCGCTCTACCTCGTTTCGCTTTTTGTAGAATTCGCGATCATACTCCCACGGAGTGATGCGATTGACCTTAGGAGGAACAACAGGAATCGTACCAAGTCCAATGCCAATTGGCGTGTTTCATCGCCGTCATAGACTTTGTCCATCAGGAGTCTGATACCTTTCCAGCCACAGTTTTCCAACGCTTTCAAGAGACTCCGACCTTCTGGTACATCTCTGCACTGGCCGGCTGAGAATACAAAGGTTACAGCCGTTCTATCATCAGCAGCTACCATATGAATTTTAGCTGCCCATCCAGCTCTTGATTTCCCACGGTTAGTGAGCCGTTTTTTAACGCCCCTGTGTCATCTGGATACACTTTTATCGCAGTGCTAACCAGACAAATAGTGTCAACCAGAATGTTGATGACATCCGCATCCTGCAGGACACCAAAAATATGGTCCAAAACACCTTTCTTGGCCCATTGATAGGCTTGCATGTAAATGCTATACCACTTGCCGAGCCAATCAGAAAGACTTTGCCACTTGCAGCCGTGTTCGGCCACATACAAGAGGGCATTGATGACCTGTATATTAGGTATTTTTATGTTGCCTCGTTGAACTGGAAGTAAGTGTTCGATGATTTTAAACTGCGATTTTGGTATCTCCATACGCAAATTTTATCAGACTTAGTGTAGACAACCCTTAGCAGGCTATTGAAATTCGAAAAATTTCGACGCCTGATACCGGAATATAGATATTCCGACAAAATCGGCGACGCTTACGTCGTTGATTTTGGGAGAAAAATGAAAATCAAATTTTTCGCTTTTCGTGTTTTGAAACAGGCGGGATGCCTTTTTCAACAATCTGCTAAAACCAGGATATCAAACTCATTTGGCAATTGGCGCTGCAGGGATCTTCTTGGCACTAATTTACACAAGTAGCGGCATTAAAAAATTGAAAGAAACTTCAAAAGTTGGACTTATTTCGCATACAATGATCCCAACACTATTTCTGTTGGGTGGTTCCATCTACACATTAATTACTTCAGGCGTTGCTGATGCGAATTTACGCAACTAATAACAAGCACCGACACATAAGCTTGCTTCACGCTATGGGTTCGCAATAAGCTGCTTGCCTTTGCGGCGGGCGTTGCGTGCGAATGTCCTGATAGCGGTTGCCCAGGGCGATAATCGTGCGCTCCAACTCGTCGATAAGCTGGGCTTGATGCTTCCTGACGATCTGTGGCTCGCAGGTTCCAGCGCGATCCCCCGGTGTTTGTAGTTCGAAGCTGCCCGTCGGGAGTTTTCATTGTCTTGGATGCACGGCTATTTTTGCGATTGGGTTTGTCCTCGCCCGCGAGGTGCTCCTACAGCTCCGCACTCATGGCTACTTCAATATGCTGTTTGATCAGAGGCGTCACGATGCCATCTTTGCCCTCACGCAGCGCCTTGACAACTGCATCCATATCGAAGCTATGGTTTGGCTGTAGGTTATCTCCTTTTTGCTAATGATAAAGAAATGACACAAAATTCTAAACACTACCATATAGAAGGAGGAGATATACCGATTACCAAAATGGAAACCGTTAAGAGAAGTAACAATTTTATTGGGAATAATAAATTTATATAGGGATTTTTAAATTATGAAATCAGTATTAAGTTTAGCTTTCGCGGTTGCCGTTTCCCTTGGCTCTATTTCTTCTGCTACTTCGTCATCTTTTGAGGATATGAACTTGTGGAGCGTCAGACTGGAGGCCGAGGATTTCCTCCACAATGTAGACTCAAAATGCGAGCTATCAGTAGCCGGCCTTTTAGATTATGAAGAAGACAGTAGCATCCACGCTAGTAGGATGCGGGTTAAAGCTCGGGGTTCTTCTTCGGTGGGTGTATGGGTGCACGCTAAGTACACAGACCCCGTTAGCCCTACAAAATTTCGAGTTACCCTGGAAGACACCGATCTAATACCAGCAAGCCTTTACTCGGGGGATGAATGTCCCGCAGATTCTGTCTTTTTAGAACGAGTGCACTATAACGGATACACCACGCATTTCTCTGTGGCCAAGCACGTTTATTACCAGCTCAATATTACCGGGTTTAATCGGCACCAATACCCTAGCCACGATACGCAAAGGCTCCTCCAATCCGTTGAGGTTACAGCGGTGTTTCCGAGCGGCAACATAAAAACCAAATCCTTCCTAGATATGACGGGCGACTGGAGCAAACCCAGCGCTGTAACCTTCCAATGGGGCTACTATAATACTGGCGAAAGTCTGACTCGTTTAGAGTAACAGCACCCATCTGGGGGGCCTTCGGGCCCTCCTTTGGTTCTGTCGCAAACTTCTCGTGTGCCCGAAATACACCTATGGCCTGGATGCAGCCTGCACACATAGTCAGCACCGATCTGGGCGCGCTCTGAGCGCTCTTGCTGCGCTTCCGCTATGACGCTTTCAATGTCAACATTTGGCAACATGCGCTGGCCTTGTGATTTCGCATTCTTTCCACTGTACCTGGCCCGGATTGTCGACTCTGTGGCGTTTAGATCAATCAGGTATTCGGCGACGTACGCCTTTTGCTTATCGTTCAGTGCCATGGCTCAAGTACACCTCTCGCGTGCTTCTAGAGCATCTCAGTCTGTTGAGGTTCATTCGCTACCAGTATCATCTTCATCAATAGCCACGCTCACGGTTTCGGCTTACTGAGAAAGTCTGTCCCTCTGGCACCCGCTTTGGATATACCTCAGTTAAACCTGGTACGGGGGTGCGACTGAAAAGACTATCCCACCAAGGCCCACCTGCAGACGCTAGAGTAACCCGTCCCCAGTTCAATTTATCAGCGGAGCGTTGCTGCGCTGAAACAGTTATCGATGGAGTTTGACAGAATATCTGCTTTGTGACTTTGTTCACATTTTTGAATACCCTTCTGATTGATTAACCCGCTGCCATTGTGATAAAAGCCTCAGGTGGAAATAAAAAGGGTATAGCTATCGCTGCAAGTGCCGGTCAAGACCAGTGGCGGATCTTGCAGTAAACAATTTTTGCAATTAAGGAAAGGCAAGGAATGCCACTAGCAAGGAAATTACCGCATGTATTCGCGGCGTTCGTAATTCTCACCTTTGCCGGTTGCACCCCGGAGCAGGCAAAGCATCCAGAACCCTTCGTTACCGAGTATGGCTTGGGACCGGACAAGTGGGCCACTGCGTGGTTATTGAGTCGCAGGATCGAGCCGCAAGCCGGGTTGCTGATCGTTGAGCCGGGGCAACCCCTCCCTTCAGGCCGTCTTTTTGACCTCCCTGATTCTTCTATTCGCCGTCAGGGTAACCGGTCGGGTTTTGAAGTTGCGCTGGAATCCTATTCCCTGGATGACCCCGCGCTGCAGAAACTGGCCGACATAGTCCACGATATAGAGGTCAATTTTTGGGCGCACAACAACACTGCTGAAGCCGCGGTAGTGGAACACGGCTACCGGGAACTGCAGTTGCGGCATCGGCGCGATGCTGTTGCGCCGGACTGTTATCTTACCTTTTTCGACAGTGTTCACCGGGCCCTGCGCAACAACCTCCAGACGGGCGTCTCTCTTGCATTTGAAGATTTGCATATCGACTGTAGCAGCCCGCTATCGCCGGCTTCCGCCTCCTTAATAGCCGAAGTTTCCATCTCCCATCTGCTTACGGAAATGTACCGCGGAAAGCGGGTTGAGTTTGTGGATGTGCGCGAGCCAGGAGAGTTCGAGGAAGGCCATATTCCCGGTGCGCACAACATTACGTTGCGCGATCTCGATTCAGAGGCGATCCAGCGCCTGAAAGGCGCGGATTATGTGGTGAGCTACTGCGTAAAAGACTTCCGCGGCTTCGAAATGGCAAAGGCCATAAAACAAGCTGGCATTCAACAATCTGTCATCCTCAAGCCCTACGGTATCAAAGGCTGGGTATCCAGTGGCCTGCCCACTGCCGGCAGCAAGGCATTGAGCAATAAGGAGGCGCAGGCACAGCTGTCCACTCATATTGCCTCGATGGCAAGTCGCGCACTATAGGCGGGAATTTGAACGATAAGAGCCAGCGGTGAACTTCTAGGGTGGGTAAGCGAAACGTAGTCACCACTCGCAGACGCTACAACAATCGGCCACATCAGTCCGAAAAAACAGCAAGAAAAAACTAGGAAGCATCAGTGACACCGTCCACAAGACAGCAAACAATCATATTGACCTTCGTATGCGGCCTGGCTTTCGCTTTTCCCATCGCCGTCTGGCACCTCTCCGCCGGCAACCCTGTTCTGTACTTTACCCGAGAACTCCCACCCGGCCAGCTGCCCTATTTGTTTTCCAAACTTACCGGCCTGCTGGCCTTTTCCTGCTTCTGGGTACAATGCCTGTTGGCACTGGCCAAGGGTGCGCCGGTGCTGCGAAACAGCATGCCCTCTCTTACAACCAAGGGACATATCCGCCTCGGACTGAGCACGCTCGGCCTTGTTCTCGCCCACCTGGGACTCTTCTTTACCGCCGTCAGTCTGCGCACCGGCGCCCCCGCCTGGGGTCTGCTATTGCCGCAATTCAGCCAGGGTTACTACCAGCTCCATGTAAGCCTCGGCCTGGTCGGACTGTGGCTGTTGTTACTGGCCATTTTCGCAGGATGGCAGACCTACCGCGGCAAAAGGGGGTGGCGAAAAGTACATATGGCCTGGTTTGCGGTGTTCGCACTGGTATTTTGGCACGCCTTTGCCATCGGCAGCGAATCCCGCTATGGCGCCATGCGCTATGTATTTCTGCTGATGGTCACCAGTCTGACGGCGATTGCGCTATCCAGGTGGAGTTTTGCACTGCGGGCAAGAAAACAGATCCCACTGGCTGCGCGGAGATCCATTGACCAGGCATAGCAGAAAATTTGAACAAATCGATAATCATCCAGGTTATCCAGGAGACGGCATGTCCAGGCAAAAGATACAGGATGTACAAGATCCGATTGCAGGCGGGATAAACAGCAGGCTCAAAAAGCGTAAAAAACCTACGCCGATGCTGAATCGACAAGTTGTTGCGATAATTTTGCTGTTTTTTGCCCAGATATTTTCTCAAGCCGCCGCCGCTGAAGACATCGTTCTCTACCCGTTGCCCGAAAAGCACTACCAACCCAGTCTCTATGTGACTGGTCTTGCCAGCCTGAGTAGAGAAATCCTGCAGGCCGAAGTGAACGGCGAACTTGTAGCCGAGACCCTCAGCAACGAGACCGGCGACTTTGCGCTAAGAATCCCTTTGCAAGCGGGCGACAACCAGCTGCGTATTATCGGTACTACTGCGCAGTCTGCCATCCATACAATAGGGTATCTGCCAACGGCCGCGGGCTCCGGGATATGGAAGGTTACAGGCACCAGTGAAGCGCCGGATTTTCCATCGCTGGACCCCTTGCCCGCCACCACCTCAGACAATCCCACTACCGTAACAGGCACGGCGCCGCCTGAAACCAGCGTCAGTTTCTTTGTAAATGGACGCTATACCCGCAGTATCGATATCGATGCCAGCGGTGTTTTCTCTACCTGGGTGCCGCTGGAAGACAATGCCAATAGCATTTACGCAATTGCAGAGAATGAAAACGGGCAAAGTCCGGCCTCAAATACGATCAATACGGAATATGGCAACAGTACCCAGAGAGAGTGGAGTGGCACACTTTCAGAAACTTTGGTATGGACGCCAGGGGATGGCACCCCTTATCAGCTAATTGGTAATCTGACTATTGCAGAGGGTGCAACTCTGTGGCTTCAACCTGGTACTCGTGTGGATATAGCCGCAGACTATAAGTTGTTAGTGCAAGGCGAGTTGGTCGTAGCTGGCGACGAAGCCTCCCCGGTTGTCCTCAAACCCACTGCAGCAGCTTGTGATGGTACTAATACCTGGCGCCAGGACTGGCGGGGCATTGAAGTGTTGGCCGCTGCCAGCGCCACCATTGAATACGCCGAGATCCACTGCGCCTCCAAAGGAGTGCATTTTAATGGTGGAGACGGCGCAATCCGGCATACACGGCTGCTAAACAACCATGCCGCGGTCGAGATGATCGCCACCTCGCCGGAGACTGCTATAGCGCCGGAATTGCTCGCCAATGAAATTCGCGGCGGTTTCTATGGCATCTCTGTGCAACGCAACAGCGCGCCGCTGATTAGCGGCGGCAACGAAATTACCGGCAACTATTACGGCCTGTATGTGACAGGCTACTTTAACCAAGCCCAGAACCCCGTTCCAGTGGTGACTGGCAACAGTATTGATGCAAACACCGGTTACAACTATTACGCCAGCAGCTTTGGCAACGCTGCGCTGACGGTACTGGATGCGACCGATAACTGGTGGGGAACAACGAATCCGGCACAGATTGCCGCCAAGATCTACGACTGGAGCGACAGTCCGACTTCGGCGCCGGTAGTCAACTACAGTGGCTACCTGGATGGCGTCGCTGGTGAACCGGTGTATAGCGGAGAATTTCTGAACGGTCCTATCGCCGCGGACACCACCCTAAGCGCCGGCGAATATCAGATACAGGGCAATGTCACGATAGCCCAGGGCACCACCTTAACCATTGATCCCGCTACACAACTGAATATCGCGGTCAATGCCAAACTGCAGGTACAGGGAGCCCTACTGATCGCCGGCAGCGGGGAATCGCCGGTTGTCTTCAAACCCACTGCGGCTGCTTGTGACGGTACGAATACCCAGCGCCAGGACTGGCGGGGCATTGAAGTGTTGGCCGCTGCCAGCGCCACCATTGAATACGCCGAGATCCACTGCGCCTCCAAAGGAGTGCATTTTAATGGTGGAGACGGCGCAATCCGGCATACACGGCTGCTAAACAACCATGCCGCGGTCGAGATGATCGCCACCTCGCCGGAGACTGCTATAGCGCCGGAATTGCTCGCCAATGAAATTCGCGGCGGTTTCTATGGCATCTCTGTGCAACGCAACAGCGCGCCGCTGATTAGCGGCGACAACGAAATTACCGGCAACTATTACGGCCTGTATGTGAGGGGCAACAATAACGAAGCACAGAACCCCACCCCGGTGGTGACTGGCAACAGTATTTATGCAAACACCAGCCACAACTATAACGCCGGCAGCTTTGGCAACCCTGCGCTGACGGTACTGGATGCGAGCGGCAACTGGTGGGGGAGTGCTGATCCGGCTAAAATTATTGTTACGATTTATGACCATAAAAATAACAGCAGCTCTCCCTTTGTAAATTACGCTAATTACCTGGCTGCCCCTGGAGGCCAACCGGTCTACGACGGTCAGACTCTCCTCGGCTCGATAAGCGAAGATCTGACCCTCCCCAGTGGCGACCATCGGATGTTGCAAAATACTGTTGTGGAATCTGGGGTAACGCTGACTTTGCAACCCGGTGCCAGCCTGAAGTCCGCACCGGACTTGAAACTGCAAATTGCCGGCAATCTGGTAGCACGGGGTATTGCCGGAGAGCAGCGAGTGGCATTTTCCTCCGCCGCGCCAACACCCCAGCCCGGTGACTGGTACGGCATCGAAGTAGTCACCGGTGGCACTGTGGATCTGGACTATGCCCGTATCGAGCACGCCGTCTACGGCCTCGACTTCAATGGCGGCCAGGGCACGGTGCGCAACTCCCTGTTCCGCTTCAATACCCACGCTATCTATATCCGCGCCAATAGCGATCCGCTGATTGCCGATGGCAACGAGATCACCCTGAACGACTATGGGGTTTATATTATCGGCAACGGTATCTCCGCGGAGAACCCTATGCCGGTGATTACCGGCAATAACCTGTACGGCAACCGTAGTTACGATCTCTACACTACCGGCTTTGGTGATCCCCAGTCCGTCACCCTGGATATCACCGGCAACTGGTGGGGTAGCGCCGATCCGGCCGCCATCGAAGCGAGGATCTACACGGCCGCCACTTCCTCGCCCCAGGTGGATTTCAGCAATTACCTGGAGGCGGTGATCGGATTGCCGGCAGTCACCATTAGCGGTGTGAGTCTGCAATCGCAGGTACTCCATCTCCTCGCCGGAGAATCGGCCCAGGGTCTGTTTACGCTTAACCGGGCAGCCACGGTCACTGTGGAGATTCGCCGGGAGTCCGACAATACGGTGGTGTATCAAGCCACTGAAAACCACCCAGCCGCCGGTGAATATCCCTTCCTATGGAACGGCCGCGACAACCAGGGTGGGCTGATGCCCGAGGATCTCTACCGGGTGGTCCTACTGGCCAATGACGGCGTCGATGACTTCGTCTACGACGCGCCCAATCCCAGTGGTGCCGGCAGTGTCTCCGGCGCGGTGCCCAGCCGCTACAACGCCTATGCCAATGACTTTTACAAGATTTCGGTAAATGTGGCGAGTCCGAGCTTGGTGAGTATGCAGGTCACCCCGGATGGCGGCCCGGCTTTCTATGTCTTCAGGGAAGCCTTCTATCCCGAGGGTCAGCACTGGCTCTACTGGGACGGCAGAGATCCCAATGGCGATATTATCGACGTACCAGTCTCCGTCTTCTATCCGGCGCCCCTGCGGGTTAGGCCCACCGCCATTTATGTGGCCGCTGCCGCACCGGATATCACCGGCCCGGGGGCCGCGCCCAATATCGAGGTTAAATCCGATCCCTATCTGGTCAGCCACAGCTATGAACAACTGACTCGTATGGCCTACCGGATCAGCAACGATGCCTACGTCACCTTCAGCCTCCTGCCGCCGGGTATCGTAGATCCGCAGGACCCCTCGGCCATTGTGCTGGTGGATAACGTTCTGCAACAGACAGAGGACGGAAGTGGCGAATCCATCCAGCACGAAGTGGAATGGCGCGGCTACGACCTGGCCGATCCCAATGCGGTGCTGGTGGGAGAGGAAGGTGCCTACACCTTCGCCATCCAGGCGCGCTCAACGGAAACCGGGGAAACCACCCTATACCGGGGTGTGGTCAATTTGTATCGCTAGACGTCAGCGCCAATAGCCATAAGGGACATTATGAAACTCAAACTGGGGCCGCTTCATAAATCGGTCGGGGTATTTCCCGGTTTCTATCGATGCGTTATACCAACATTAAAAGGTTAATGGAATGAAGGGTCGATTAAGCGTGGTCAAATGGCAGAGCCCTTTTGCCAGAGTTACACAGCACGCGAAAGCTGGCCTGCTGGCAGTAATCTGGATATCTATTGCAGCATTTTCCGTAGGCGCCCAGGCAGAAGTCCTGCTTTATCCCGTATCGGAAAGAGTCTATTCACCCGATTTGTATATTAGTGGGCTTTCCGGCCAACCCAATGAAGCCATTGATATCGAACTCAATAATTCAACGGTGGTGCAAACCCGGAGCAATGCTACCGGCGAATTTACCGTGATTGTGGCACTGACTGCCGGCGACAATCGTATCCGCGCTTTGAGCGCGATCTCTGCAGACTCCTCCGAATTCCAAAGCATTCAATATGCTCCTGCCAGAGATGAAGGCCAAACTGAGGCGCAAAGGGAGGTTCGCAGTGACATAGGGGCCCCGGTACTAGATGCGATAAATGCCCAGAGCGATACCAACCCGGCAACACTAACTGGCTCTGCGGCGCCGGGCTCAACGGTCAGTTTTTTTGTCAATGGTCGGCTAACAAGAAGTATCGTTGCTGATGAAAGCGGTGTCTTCTCAGCCTGGGTCCCTCTGCAGGATGGTGACAACTCCATCTATGCGATTTCTGCGACGGATGCCTGGCAAACTGTTGCCTCGAACAGTGTGGCTAGCAGCTACACCAATACGCTCGAACGAGAGTGGTCCGGAGATATATCAAACACCCTTGTGTGGACTAAGGGGGATGGCTCTCCCTATATCCTCAAAGGCGATCTGAACGTCCTTGAAAACGTAACCCTCTGGATTCAGCCGGGTGTTGAGGTCCTGGTAAATGGTAATTACCGGATGAGTGTTTCCGGTTATTTTAAGGTGGCTGGGCTTATCGAGAATCCAGTGCTGTTCAAGCCGACGGCAGCGGACTGTAATGGTATCAATAGCAGACGATCGGACTGGCCGGGTATTGAAGTGGTTGCAGGGGCCAGCGCAGCCCTGGAACACGCCGAGGTGCACTGTGCGCAGAACGGTATTCACTTTAATGGTGGTGATGGCTCGGTGCGCAATTCCGAGTTTTTAAACAATGCCGTCGGTATTCGGACAGTGGGCGCTTTCGCTGAGGCCCGCATCGCCCCAGAGATTGCCGGCAATACTATTCGCGGCAGCTGGTCCGGGGTAGCTATCTATCTCAACAGCGACCCGCAGATTAGCGGTGGTAATGAAATTACCTTAAACGGCTGGGGACTTGTTGTCACAGGGGATGGCAGTGTGACCAATAATCCCCAACCGGTAGTCACCGGCAATAACCTTTACGACAACACGTATTACGACTTCTATACCAGCGATTTTGGCGATCCCGAAAATACCACCCTGGATGCCACTGGTAACTGGTGGGGTAGTACAGAGCTATGGGTTATCGCCTCTTCCATTTACGACAAAAATGACGATTCAAGCTCGCCACTGGTGAACTACGGCAGCTATCTCGATAGCTTAAATGGCCAGCCCGCTGGTTTCTTTCTGTCCGGATCGATTGACGAAGATACCGTTTTGCCCGCCGGTCAGCATCTGCTGCTGGAGAGTTCAGTGGTAGAGCCCGGAGTCACCCTGACCCTGGAGGCCGGCGCTAGTCTGCTAGCTGACCCCGATCAAAAACTACAGGTAGCGGGCACTCTGCTAGCCCAAGGCACCGCGGACTCAGAAGTGGTCTTTGCCCCACTCTCAGGGACAAGCACCCGTGGGCAGTGGCTCGGTATTGAAGTGATTGCCGGCGGCAGCGTCGATTTCAACTATACCTGGGTTGAGGGGGCCCGGTTCGGCCTCCTCTTTAACGGCGGGCAAGGCAGGGTGCGTAATTCCCTGTTCCGCTTTAATAATACCGGTGTTGATGTGCGCGCCGGCAGCAATCCCCTGATCAGCGCTGGCAATGAAATTACCTTAAACGACTGGGGCATCCTTGTCATAGGGGATGGTAGTGTGGCTAATAATCCCCAACCGGTAGTCACCGGCAATAACCTTTACGGCAACACACAGTACGACTTCTATACCAGCGATTTTGGCGATCCCGAAAATACCGCCCTGGATGCCACTGGTAACTGGTGGGGTAGTACAGAGGTATGGGTTATCGCCTCTTCCATTTACGACAGAAATGACGATTCAAGCTCGCCACTGGTGCACTACGGCAGCTATCTCGATAGCTTAAATGGCCAGCCCGCTGGTCTCTTTCTGTCCGGATCGATTGACGAAGATACCGTTTTGCCCGCCGGTCACCATCTGATGCTGGAGAGCTCAGTAGTAGAGCCCGGAGTCACCCTGACCCTGGAGGCCGGCGCTAGTCTGCGGGTTGGCCCCGATCAAAAACTACAGGTAGCGGGCACTCTGCTAGCCCAGGGCACCGCGGACTCGGAAGTGGTCTTTGCCCCGCTCTCAGGGACAAGCACTCGTGGGCAGTGGTACGGTATTGAAGTGATTGCCGGCGGCAGCGTCGATCTCGACTATGCCCGGGTTGAGGGGGCCTGGCTCGGCCTCTTTTTTAACGGTGGGCAAGGCAGGGTGCGCAATTCCCTGTTCCGCTTTAATACCTATGGCATCTACGTGGACGCCGGCAGCAACCCCCTGATCAGCGCTGGTAATGAAATTACCTCAAACTCCTACGGGCTCTTTGTCAGAGGGGATGGTAGTGTGGCCAATAATCCCCAACCGGTAGTCACCGGCAATAACCTTTACGGCAACACGCGGTACGACTTCTATACCAGCGATTTTGGCGATCCCGAAAATACCGCCCTGGATGCCACTGGTAACTGGTGGGGTAGTACAGAGCCAGGGGTTATCGCCTCTTCCATTTACGACAAAAATGACGATTCAAGCTCGCCACTGGTGAACTACGGCGGCTATCTCGATAGCTTAAATGGCCAGCCCGCTTATAATGGCCTCCCTCTGTTCGGATCGATTGACGAAGATACCGTTTTGCCCGCCGGTCGCCATCTGCTATTGGAGAGTTCAGTGGTAGAGCCCGGAGTCACCCTGACCCTGGAGGCCGGCGCTAGTCTGCTAGCTGACGCCGATCAAAAACTACAGGTAGCGGGCACTCTGCTAGCCCAGGGCACCGCGGACTCGGAAGTGGCCTTTGCCCCGCTCTCAGGGACAAGCACCCGTGGGCAGTGGTACGGTATTGAAGTGGTTGCCGGCGGCAGCGTCGATTTCAACTATGCCCGGGTTGAGGGGGCCCGGTTCGGCCTTGAGTTTAACGGTGGCCAAGGTACTGTTCGCCATTCCCTGTTCCGCTTTAATAATACCGGCGTTTCTGTGCGCGCCGGCAGCAACCCTCTGATCAGCGCTGGCAATGAAATTACCTTAAACAGCTGGGGACTCGTTGTCACAGGGGATGGTAGTGCGGCCAATGATCCCCGACCGGTAGCTACCGGCAATAACCTTTACAACAACACGTATTACGACTTCTATACCACCCATTTTGGCGATCCCGAAAATACCACCCTGGATGCCACTGGTAACTGGTGGGGCAGTACAGAGCCAGCGGTTATCGCCTCTTCCATTTACGACAGAAATGACAATTCAAGCTCGCCACTGGTGAACTACGGCGGCTATCTCGATAGCTTTAATGGCCAGCCCGCTTATAATGGTCTCCCTCTGTCCGGGTCGATTGACGAAGATACCGTTTTGCCCGCCGGTCGCTATCTGCTATTGGAGAACTCAGTGGTAGAGCCCGGAGTCACCCTGACCCTGGAGGCCGGCGCTAGTCTGCTAGCTGACCCCGATCAAAAACTACAGGTAGCGGGCACTCTGCTAGCCCAGGGCACCGTGGACTCGGAAGTGGTCTTTGCCCCGCTCTCAGGGACAAGCGCCCGTGGGCAGTGGTACGGTATTGAAGTGATTGCCGGCGGCAGCGTCGATTTCAACTATGCCCGGGTTGAGGGGGCCGAGTACGGCCTCCACTTTAACGGCGGGCAAGGCAGGGTGCGCAATTCCCTGTTCCGCTTTAATACCTACGGCATCTACGTGGACGCCGGCAGCAACCCCCTGATCGGCGATGGGAATGAAATCACCTCAAACGACTACGGACTCTTTGTCAGAGGGGATGGTAGTGCGGCCAATAATCCCCAACCGGTAGTCACCGGCAATAACCTTTACGGCAACACGCAGTACGACTTCTATACCACCAATTTTGGCGATCCCGAAAATACCACTTTGGATGCCACTGGTAACTGGTGGGGCACAGTGGATGAGGCGGTAATAGGAACGCAAATCTACACCGCTACGAGTACTTCACCGCAGGTGGATTTCAGTAATTACTGGGTAGGGGCCTTCGGCCGGACTGTGGTACATCTCACAGTAGCAAAGTTCTATCCACTGAAAGGGGAACAGGCGCTGGGCAGTTTCACTCTAAGCAGAGCCGCCAATGTCACCATCGAGATCCGCAGGGATGTTGACAATACGCTCGTTTACCAAGCGGATGAGAGCTATCCCCAGGCCGGTGAGTATCCGATCTTCTGGAATGGGCGTGACAATGAGAACACACTGCAGGCCGAGGGCTTGTATTACGTCATGCTGCGCGTCAACAACGGACTCGACGATTTTGTCTACAACGTGCCGCAACCCGGAGGAGAGGGCAGTGTGAGCGGCTCCATGCCCAACCGCTACAACACTTATGCCAATGACTTTTATAAGATTTCGGTGAATGTGGCGAGTCCGAGCCTGGTGAGTATGCAAGTCACCCCGGATGGCGAATCTGCCTTCTATGCGTTCGAAGACGTGTTTTATTCCAAGGGCCAGCACTGGCTCTACTGGGATGGGCGTGATCCCAGTGGCCGTATCGTCGAATCCCCCGTTTCTATTTATTACCCAGTGCCAAAGTCACTGCGCAGCACCGCCATCTACCTAGCGGGCACCGCACCACTCATCAGCGGCGCCGCCGTAGCACCCAATATCGAAGTGAAATCCGATCCCTATCTGGTCAGCCACAGCTACGAGCAACTGACTCGTATGGCCTACCGGATCAGCAACGATGCCCACGTCACCTTCAGCCTCCTGCCGCCGGGTATCGTAGATCCGCAGGACCCCTCGGCCATTGTGCTGGTGGATGACGTTCTGCAACAGGCGCAGGATGGAAGTGGCGAACCCATCCAGCACGAAGTGGAATGGCGCGGCTACGACCTGGCCGATCCCAATGCGGTGCTAGTGGGAGAGGAAGGTGCCTACACCTTCGCCATCCAGGCGCGCTCAACGGAAACCGGGGAAAGCACCCTGTACCGGGGTGTGGTCAATTTATATCGCTAGACGTCAGCGCCAATAGCCATAAGAGACATTATGAAACACAAAGTCGTATCAACACTGTTATCCACCTTACTGCTGTCCGGGGGCTCCTCTATGGCTGTTGCGGACGACATCGCCTATCTGGGCGTTGCCGACGGCTACTGGGAAGTCTGGCTCACAGACGCCGATAAGCGGCCATCCACACAACTCACCCGCTTCGGCAGTGACGTTTCCCGTATCTCCTGGTATCCCGATGGCCGGCACCTGCTGGTCAACCGGCACGATGGCCGGCTCTACCGCCTGGATACCCAAAGCGGAGACACAAAAACCATCGCCGCGCCGATGCCCAATATTCTCGATGCCGTGCTCAGCCCCAAAGGCGGCAGCTTCGCCTTTTCCCTGAGTACCTCCGGCAGTATCGACGACAACGATATTTATGTGTTTTATTTCCACAGCCGCAAACTGCACAAACTGACCTCCATGCCGAGGCTCCAGCACGAACCCACCTGGTCCGCGGATGGACAATCCCTCTACTTCCTCTCTGGTGACGGCGGCCAGGCGCACGATATCTGGAAAGTGGACCTCGCCAGCCGCAGTACCGAACAGTTGACCGTCAACGCCCTGTATCACTTTGATTTGGCCGTGCGCAAAGACGGCGCCCTCGCCTATTCCGGCAACCAATCGGGCAATTACGAACTCTGGCTGCGCCAGGCGGACGGCGAGACGCGGCAATTGACACAAAACCCGGCACTGGACGCCCGCCCCGCCTGGTCCCCCGCCGGCGACCAACTGGCCTTTCAATCCACTCGCGATGGCAATATAAACCTCTGGCTGCTGGATATCGCCGCCAATAGCCTACGCCCCCTGACCAACAGCGAGGACGGTGCGCGGCAGCCGGTGTGGGCGCCAGTGCAGGAGAACAGCCAATGAGAAGAGCAGTATGGCTACTGGCGCTGTCCCTGCTATCCAGCCTGGCGCAGGGCGTTGAAATTACCCGGGTAAGTGCGGAAAAGCGCAGCTTCAACCCGGCGCAGCAGGAAAAAGCCGTTATCCACTTCAACCTCGACCAGGCGGCGCAAGTGACCCTGAACATCTACGACGGCCGGGATCGCCTGGTCAAACGGATCGCCAGTGGCCAACTCGCCGCTGGTGATCAACAGCTGCAGTGGGATGGCAGGGATCTAAAGGGCGTTTTACTGCCCCCGGAGGCCTATAGCTACACCCTGACCGCGCAAAGCAATGGGGAGGAAGTTACCCACGATCTCACCGATCTGAGCGGAGACGAGGCACTCGCGGTCAAAGATGTAAGCTGGGACAGGGAGCGGGGCCTTGTGCGTTATTATCTTGAAAAACCCGCCCGCGTCAGTATCCGCCTGGGTCTCAAAGAGGGCGGCCCCCTGCTGCGTACCCTGCTCGACTGGGTTCCGCGCAACAGCGGTGTGCAGACCGAACCCTGGGACGGTTGGGATATTTCCCGTGCCCTGAATATCGGCAAACACCCCAAACTAAATCTGGCCGTCACCGCCTACAGTCTCAGCGACAACACCCTGCTGCTTGGTCCCGGGCCCAGCCAGATAGTCTTTGCCGACGTGCCCGCGGACGATATTCGTAAAAAAACGGCCACTCAGCTGCAAACAAAACGCATGTACTACCACACGGACCAACCGCTGGAGAGCCGGGGAGACTTCGAAACCACGCTGAAACTCGCCACCGATGCGAAGCGGGATAAAGAAGGGCGCTGGGTTGTTTCCGGCAAGGTGCCCATCCGCCTGGACGTGGCGAAGAAAGACCGCGCCCGGCTCCTGGCCCGTCGCTTCGAGCCCGTGTTCTTTGTCGACGGCACCTTCGCCTTTGAAAACGAAGTGGGCTTTATCCCCATCACCTGGCAATGGGACAGCAGCACAGTCAACGAGGGCGAGCACTATATCACGGTCAATATCCGCGGCTATGAGGGCAACTTTGGTACCGCCACCCTAAAAGTCTGGGTGGAGCATCAGTGATCGGCGATATAAAACCCGACCAGTAAAGGATTGGAACAATGAAAACAGACATACTAAAAACACACCTACTAACAGGCCTTATCGCCGCACTGTTGTCCCTGGGGTCGCCCCTGGCGCTGTCGGCGGCCGAAAACAATCACCACCAGCGCTTACAGGAACTGGAAAAAATCCACTCCACAGAGCGCAGCGCCGAACAGCGGCTGGAGCTGGCCCAGCACTACTATCGCGCACGCAAGCTGGAACCCGCCTACCAACAGGCGGACCTGTTTTTGCAGCAGAAGCCCCGCAGTGTCGACGGCTGGTTGATCATAGGCGATATCTGGCGCGAATGGGGCCAGTGGCAACAGGCTCTGGAAGCCTACGACCAGGCGGCCAGGCTGAGCCCCCAGAGAGCGGCAATTCATCTGCGCCGGGGGCAGGCCCTGTCGGAACTGGGAGACGAAAAGGCAGCCGACAAAGCCTACGCCCAATATCGGGCCCTGGCCGGGGTGTAAAAAACTTCGGGGCCGGCTCAGCGAGAGCCGCCACCACGCATAAGCAAACGACAAAAAATACACACCTGCAGGAACGACCATGAACATTCGGGGAATCATCAGCACGGCCTCCACCACCCTGTTGCTAAGCCTGTTACTCAATGCCAATACCAGCGCCCACGACTTCGGCGGCAGCTCCGCCGGTGGCCCCCCTCCCCCACCGCCGCAAGAGCCTCCCCCACCTTGTCTAGACGCCTGCCAGTGCCGCGGTGGTGGTGGCGGTGATGGTGGTGGTGGCGGTGCCGGTGGTTCTGGAGGCGCTGGTGGTAGTGGCGACGGCTCCATGGGCGACCCCATTTACGCTTTCGATGGCGGTTTTTATTTAAAAGACACCGACCTCACCATCGGTAGCAACTATCCCATCCGCCTGGTTCGCCGCTTCGACAGCCGCTCCCGCTTCGATACCGCCCTCGGCTACGGCTGGGCCTTCGATCTCGACCGCCGCCTGTTCGAATACCCCGACGGCTCGGTACTGCTGCGCACCGGTTGCGGTATGCGCCATACCTTCGTGTTTACCGGCGGCGCCTATGTCACCCCCCGCGATGCCCCCCAGGGCACCCTCAGCGAACACCAGGACGGCAGCTACACCTATGCCTATGCCCTGGGCCGCACCGACCGCTTTGACGCCGACGGGCGTCTGGTGTCGGTGCAAAACCAACAAGGGCAGAGCCACCAACTGATCTACGACGAGCGCGGTCGCCTGCCGCTGGTCGGCACCTCGCCCAACAGCATCGACCCGGACAACCCCATGGTCGTGGCCTATCAGCCCCGCCTGAGCCGTATTCAGGAGAGAGGCGCCGATGGCGCTCTGAGCGGCGCCGCGCTGGATTTTTACTACAACGAGGAAACCGGCCGCCTCACCCATATTATCGCCAGCGACGGCCGCCGTATCGACTACACCCACGACGATTGGAACGGCGCTACTCGGGGCAATCTGATCCAGGTCAGCGGCCTGGACAACTACCAGCACAACTTCAAATATGAAGACGCCGCCGACGCCCACCGCCTTACCGGCCTGCAAAAAGGACAGGGTGGTGTCTGGGTCACCAACACCTACGACAACGAGGGGCGGGTGGCAAAGCAGGAAGAGGGCCGCAACACCATCGCCCTCTCCTATGTGGAAACCGGCACCACCCAGATCACCGAAACCGTCCGCGATGCCGCGGGAGCGGTGCTCGACAGCCGCAGCAGTACCTTCGTATTCGACGAAGTCGGCTACCTCACCGAGCGCACCGATCCCCTCGGCAACCAGCTGCGCTATATCTACAACGACAGCAAAGACCGCCTGCGCAGCGAAGTCTGGCAAAAGCAAGCCGATGGCAGCCTGGCCCTGCTTACCGCCACCGACTACACCTACAACGGCCTGGCGCAAAGAACCAGCGAAAGTGTTACTTTGGAAACCGGCGAAACCATCAGCACAAGCTGGACCTACGACGGCAGCTGGATCGCCAGCGAAGAAACCGTTTCCAGCAGCGACCCGCAAAAAATCTTCCGCACCGAATATGAGTTTGTGCGTGACGCGCAAAACAATCCCGTCAATGTAGCCACCGTCAAGCGTAAAAAAGAGGACGGCACCTTCGCCACCACCCGTTTTACCTACTGCAAAGGTGAAGCCGACTGTCCGGATTCCGCCCTGGTGCGTACCGCGGATGGCCCCAGAACCGACGTGGGGGACATCACCACCTACCGCTACTACGCCACCACAGACCAGAGCGGCTGTGCCAGCGGTGGTACCTGCCATAGAATCGGTGACCTGAAACAGATCGAAAATGCTCTCGGTCACACCATCGACTACCTGAACTACGATTCAAGCGGTCGTCTCACCAAAGTCCAGGACGAAAACGGCACCATACTCGAGTACAGCTACCATTCTCGAGGCTGGCTGCTGGAACAAACGGTTCTTGGTCCGGATAACCAGAGCAGCGAAGACGACGCCGTTTCCCGTTATCAGTATGACAACCGGGGCAATCTCACCCGGATCACCGCACCGGATGACAGCTTCCTGATCTTCACCTATGACGAACGCAACCGCCTGATCCAGATTGAGGATGCCGACGGCGGCAAGGTCCAGTACACCCTGGATTCCCAGGGCAACCGTCGCAAAGAGGAAATCGTCGATGTCAGCGGCACGCTCAAATCGAGCCTCAGCCGCACCTTCGACCAACTGAACCGCCTTGAGGAAACTCTCGGCGCGCAACAGCAAAGCACTCTCTATCGCTATGACGCTGCCGGCCGATTGATCCAAACCACCGACGCCCTGAGCAGCAACACCCAGCGCGGTTATGATGCCCTGGGTCGCTTGGTTAAAACCATTCGAGACAGCGACGACATTGCCGCCGAAACACGCCTCAGCTATGATGCCGTCGGCAACCTGATCCAGGTCACCGACCCCAACAGCCTGAACACCGTCTATAGCTACAACACCTGGAGCCAGCTCACTCAACGGGACAGCCCCGACACCGGCATCACCACCTACACCTATGACCCGGCCGGTAATCGCCGCAGCCAGACCGACGCCCGGGGTGTCACCAGCCAATACACCTACGATGCCATCAACCGCCCTACCGGCGTTCAGTATCCGGACAGCAGCCTGGACGAAAGCTACCAGTACGACCAGCCCGACAGCGAGACCGGTTGCCAGAACTCAAGCCCGACAGGTCGCCTCACCACCATGGCGGATGCCAGCGGCACCTCTCGCTATTGTTACGACAACCGCGGCAACCTCACGCAAAAAAAACAGATCACCGGCGGCATCACCCTGACCACCCGCTACCAATACAACCTGGCTGATCAACTGACCGGCATTACCTATCCCAGTGGCAAACAGATAAGCTACGCTCGGGATACTCAGGGCAGAATCGCCGCACTCAGCCTCGATGTGGAGGGGCAGGGACCCGAACACCTTATTGCGAATATCGGCTATACCCCCTTCGGTCCGGCTACGCGACTGGACTACGGCAACGGCCACACCCAGGACAGAACCCTGGACCAGGACTACCGGCCAACGGCTATCCAGAGTAGCCTGGCCACCGGCCTCCAGTTACACTTTACTTTGGACGATATGGGCAATATCACCCAGATCGGCAATAGCCCGAGCGCAGCCGAGCGCAGCCTCGAGTACGACAGCCTGTACCGGCTGACTGAAGTCCAGGACGCCCAGGCCCTAAGCCTCTATGGCTACAGCTACGACAAAAGCGGCAACCGCCTCAGCAAAACCAGCGACACAACAACAGAGGCCTACAGTTACGCGGCCGACAGCCATCGCCTAAGCGCCATAGATGGCACCAGCCGCGGTTATGATGCCAACGGCAACACCCTGGACACCGGTGGCGGACAGAAGTTTATTTACGATGACCGCAATCGCCTGGTGGAAGCCAGGAACGACGACACCACCGTGCTGAACAACCAATACAACGGTATTGGTGAACGAGTGGCCAAAATCACGGCAAGCGATACCCGGCTGTTCACCTACAACCCGGCGGGGCAACTGTTGGGCGAATACACCGCCAATGGAGAATTGATCAAAGAGTACGTTTGGGTGGATAACCTACCGCTGGCAATACTTGAATCGACAACCCACTACGCCATAGAGACGGACCACCTGGGTACACCGAGAGCAGTGATTGATACTGCACAGCAAGCAGCCGTCTGGAGCTGGGACCTTCAAGGAGAGCCCTTTGGTACAGCATCACCGGACGAAAATCCGGACGGGGACGGGGTGCACTTTACCATAAACCTGCGTTTCCCGGGGCAGTACTATGATCAGGAGACAGGGCGGTACTACAACTACTTTAGGGATTATGATCCGAGTCTTGGAAGGTATTTACAGAGCGACCCCATCGGTCTTGATGGTGGCATAAATACCTACGGTTACGTTGGGCAGAATCCAGTTAGGTACTTTGATCCGACTGGGCTAGATCGGTGGGATATTGATTATGCAAATTATCGAAATGGGAATTACTCCGCCGGCTATGACTTTTCCGGTGAAGGTGTTGAAGACCCTTGCGGCTGTGGGGCCTTTCTCTATGGTGCAGCAGGCCCAGTCGCGATAATCGCAGCAGGTCAACCGCTCCCAGATTCAAAAAGGTTTAGAACTCCTAACTCTTCTTCAGGGACTTCTGCTGCTGGGCGCGTAACTGATAGAGTGTTTGGAAACAGGAAGTTTTCACGTACTAGATACCCACGAGGAGTCAGGACTATCAGTGGAGGTCCTGGAACTGGTTCTAAGTGGAGAATTACCCGAACTAGGTCTGTTTCTAGATTTGTTGCTCGCGGGGTTCCTTATATTGGATGGATTTTATTAGCTGCTGATGCCACGTTACTAGCAAATTGCTTGTCGAAATGTGAAGAGGAAGGCAATTGTGAATGAGGTAAAGAGTAGCTTTATAGATAGAATAAAAAAAATATTTCATTTGATCGTTGAGGGTCCTTTCGATGATCGGCAAAAAGCTACTATCCCTTCAAGGGAAAAATATCAAAAAAAGGATTTTATTAATTATTTTGATTGCAGAAGCGACATTCCATCTATTGTCTGGGACAAGCTAGTTAAGGAGGAAAGCATTAAAGGATTCAAGCCTTGCCCTAAAGATGAAGTTTCTTTCATGTTTGGATTAGCAGATGAAGATTTAGACGAATTTATTGTTTCTGTTTTAAATACATGCAATATAACAATTCCCAGGTCATCTGAAGTGGAAAATATGAATCCAGTAAGAACAGTTGAAGATATCGTAGTGTTCGTTTCGAATTGCTCGGATATTTGTGATTGAGGGGCTCGGAGTCAGGCCCATATCTGTAGAGCGCCACGCCACGATCGTAGTTTGTGCCAAATCAGAGAGCGTAGGATTTCAAAATTTTTCGCTTGTTTTCCCACTTTTGATCGTAGCGTAACGATGCTTTTGCCAAATTTCTACCGTAGTATTTCCCAGGTTTCATTATTGTTTTTACCAGCCTCCTATCTTAGGATTCCCCAATCCGTATCGTCGCTACGACAGAATCGCTTGCTTGTGAGGTGGATATCGAGGTTGGTGGTCGGTGCGATGATATTGGCCAGCCAGCTCAAAAAAAACCGGATACAAAGGCGGAGCCTTTCGGCCCCTAGTTGATTATTGAGGCTGGCGGATATTCGGCTTAAAATGGAATCTGATCGTCAAAGTCAAACCCGAGTTGTTCTTCACCGCTGTAGAGCGCCACTAAAGGCGTAGGGGTCAAGTCTTGACATTACAGTTTTAGCACGAAAACCCACTGAAGCCCCAAGGGAAAAGGGGACGCTTTTTTTCTTCCGACCCCATAACCAAAGCCCCGGCAGGGACAAGCTGCCGGGGCTTTATTGTTCTGGAAGACTCACCGCTTTCCTGCTCGGGTTGACCCACGGTCAACACCAGACAGCCTTGCATCACCCGCACATGCACCGGGGCTTGTATGTTGAACCCGGCGGCGGCGAGCCAGTGGCCGCCCATCCGCAGCCAGGGTACTTGCTTCGAGGGTCGCGGGGGCCAGTGGCCCGGATACTCGTAAAACTGGGAGCCGACCGTCAGTCGGCGTTCGGTGGGAATTATAGGCCGCAACCTTCTCTGCAAAATCACGTCCATCAGCACGCGCAAAATGCGTATTCGCAGCAGACCCTCCTACTCCAGCGTGGACGTGGCCTGCAGGGTGCGCCTTACTGGCGAACTCGAGCAAAGCCTGAGGTTGCACCGAATTAATCAGGGGTTCCCTGTCTGTAATCACCACTTCCCGATCATATTCACAAACACCCCCTGGCTGTCGTAATCCAGCTGGGTAAGGTCATCGGAGAAGTCGGTAAAGTTATAGCCAACCCCCAGTTTCAATTGCTCCCCCAGGTGCCGGTACAAACCGACGAGGGCACCGCTTCGGCTGTCCTGGGCATCGGGCAGGTCCAGCAGGCGGGCTTCGATCAGGAGATCCCAGCGGTTCACGAAGTGCCAGTCGGCGCGCAGCACATACAGGCTGGCGCGGCTGTCGAAGAACTCCGGGTCCTGCCTGTCAAGACTGAGCTGGCCGAGGCGGTAGGCGTACTTGCCCCCCAGGGTCCAGCGGCGGGTGAGGTCGTAGCTGGCGTCCACGGAGAAAATATGGCTTTTCTGGATAAACTCCGCGGAGGTGTTCTGCACCGTGACCTGGTCCCGGGTCGGCACATTGTAGAAGTAGGTGTACTTCATCAGGGTGTTGAGGCGGTCGTGATGCACCGGGCGGTAGGCGTAGCCCATCACCGCTTCGGTAAACCTGCCATCGTAGAACTCCCCCTGGGAACTGCGGCTGTCGGAATAATTGAGTTTACCCACTAGGCGCCAGTCGGGATTGAGTTGGTAGCTGAGGGTGTTTTTCAGCAGCCAGGTGTCCCGCTGGGATTCCGTCACGGTAGCTTCATCCAGTGCGGTTTCCATGGTGTCGGTGCGGTACTCGACTGCGGCGGCGAGGCGAACTGTCTCCAGGCTGTAGCCCATGTTGAAGCCCAGTGCGTTGCGCTCGGTTTTGGCACCGGTGCGCGGATCTTCCAGGGTACCCGCCTCCAGGGTGGTGCCGTAGGTCCAGCGGTCGCTGGGGGCCAGGTCCACCCCCAGGGCGTGGGTCAGGCCGGTGGATACATCGCCGTGGCTGTAGCGCTCCTCGCCGTAAATGCTGAGGCTGTCGGAGTAGCGGCTGCGGAAGCCGGTGCTCATATTGCCCTTGCGCGCCCTCACGCCGGTATCACTGCGCTCGTTATCCAGGGTGTAATTCAGGTAGAGGCTGGTCCTGTCACTGACCAGAAAATCGGACCCCAGGCGCGCCGCCATACCGGTATCGCCGCCGGAAATCTCGCTGTCCAGGGCCAGGCGCTCGCTGACCCGGTAGGCACCGCCGACGCCGATGCGATTGTTGTCCTCGCGGCTACCGGTCACTTCCAGGGTGTTTTGCACAAAGCCGAAAGCGCTCCAGTCTTCTCCGGAATCGTAGCGCGCCTCCACCGCCATATCGGTGCGCTCCCCCTGGGTCTGGGTGGCGGGAACCGCGGTGGAGAAGTCCTCGCGGCGGTCCCTGCGCACCCCGGAGCTGAGGCGCCAGCGGTCGTTGAGGCGGTAGCCCAGGGCCAGGTCCAGGGCTCGGGTTTGCAACCCGAACTCCTCTTCCCTACTGTCGGCCTTGAGGCCCATATCAAAGCGCTCGCCCAAGGGCAGATTGACACCGGCCCCGTACTGCAGTGTGTCGCCCTGTACAAACTGGCCCGGGCCGGAGAAGCCGGCTTGGCGCTCCTGGTGATAGAAGTTGGCGGAACCGGGCAGGTTTTCGAACAGGTCGCCCAGTTGCAGGCTACCCTCCAGTTTAGTCGCGCCCGCACTGGCTTCGGGATCGAAGCTCTGTCCATTGTCAAAGCTGAAACCACCGTCCAGGGAACTGGTACTGTCCAGGTTGCCCCCTGTGCTGTCCGCCACTTCGACTTTCAGCCAACTGCCGGCGCTTTTGCGCAGGGTGAGATCGAATCCCTGCAGGGCACTCTCGTTGCCCTCTTCGTCCTGCCGGGTGCCACTGATACCCAGCTTGACGCTGTCCCCCAACCAGTAATGGGCGCGGCCACCAAAGGCCAGGGTATCGATTTCCTCGAAACCGGGGGTGTATTCGTAGCGGGCCACCAGGTACTGGGGGTTGCCGTTGTAGGAGCCGTCCTGGATCAGCAGGTTGTCGTTGGCGAGGGCGGACAGGGGCTTGTTCAGCAGCACCCGCCCCTGGAGGTAGTCGATATCGTAATCGATCACCGGGGAGAGGTTTTTCACCCCCAGCACCAGGTCGGAATCCTTGTCCCGCACTTCGATACGCAGCCGCTCGGAGCCGCTCAGAATATCCTGGTGGCGGAGAAAATATAGGGAACCGCCGGTGCCGCGATATTCGTCGCGGCCGGCGACGGTACCGGGCTCGGCGCCAAAGGCATCCACCTGCAAGCGTTTTTCCCCAAAACTGGTCACACCGTCGCTTTCAAAATGGCCGTTGGCACCGTAGAGGGCGCGGTCGATCTGTGCCAGTTCGTTGTCGGCATAGGTGGCCTTGAAATTGCCCCAGAGGCCATAGTCATCGTACTTGGACAGTTTCAGATAAAATTTGCCGGAGGTGGGCGCGTCCTCCACCACGGTGGCATCGTCGCCGAAAGTGGGGTAGTAGAGGTCGCTGTCCAGGCGGCGAAACAGCGCATCGGGGGATTTTTCCATAAAGTTGGAAAACAGGTCGTCCACCGGCCCCTCTTCGGTATCGGCACTGGCGGCGAGACGCCAGCCTTCGCCGAAACCGCCGCTGGTGTAAAACGCCAGGCGCCCGTCATAGCTGACGGCATTGTCATAGTGGGTTTCATCGCCGGTGACCAGTGCCGCCGGGCCATTGGTTTTGTCATAGCCGATGGTGAGGTCGGCAATCCCCACGGTAAACCAGTCGCTGCGGGCAAATTCCAGATCGCGCAAGAACAGTTCGCCATTGCCGCCCCCATCCAGAACCGCCACTTCCACCGTGTGGGTACCCGGCGCGAATATCTGTTCGGCAACAAACTCCCCCCGCGGATTGACCGGCACCGGGTTGCCCGCCAGCCAGACACTGTGGCCCGGTGGCACCTGGGCGCCGTTGACCAGCACGCTGTTGCCGTCCAGGGGGATATTGCGCCGGGCGAGGCGGTTTTCGCCGTAGCCCACCAGCAGTTCCCGGCCCACATCCACCGCCTCTGCGGGGGCTTCGATGGTGTCCACCAGCCACAGTGTCTGTGCGTCGGTTTCGTCGTAGCGGCCCTGTTGGTCGTACACCCGCAGCAGGTAGTGCAGTTTTTTCAGCGGCGCCTGAAAAGCGCTGAACTCCGCCTGCCAGGCCCCGCGTCCATTGCTGTCCAGGGGCACCACGGCGACAGGGGTATCGCGGGGGGACTGAGCGGCCTCGAACAGGCGCACTTCGGCCCGCTCGATAAAGGACGGGTAGTTGGTATAGCTGCGGAACTGGACCCGGTTATCCGCCATTTCGGTATCCGGATTGTCCGCGTAGCGGATGCTGTTGGGCCAGGCGGTGACATTGAGGCGCGGCTGCATGGTCTTGTTGTCGAAACGGAACTGGATATTGGCATGGTCCAGGGCCACGTCGGTACAGCGCTGCAGGTCGGCGGAGTTTTTGTAGGGGTCATATTCCGGGCTGCCATCCACGGTGATGCGCATCAGGTTGAGGGCATAGGGATTGTTGGCCAGGGCCTCGCGGTTGATGCGCTCTATTGCCAGGCGGTCGCTGTCGGCCAGCACAGCCAGCTCATCGTAGAGCACCTGTACTTCCACCCGCGCGTCGTCCAGTTGCACAAAACCGTCGCGCACCACATCGTCGGACTGCACATAGCCGCGCCCGTCGAAGGTCACCTGGGTGTCGTCCAGCCCCAGCTGTTGCTGTACCCGGGCCATGGCGCGGCGGGCGCGGGCGCGGGACAGGCCGACATCATCGCCATACACCATGGCCTCGCGACGCTCCATGCGCTGGTTGTCGCTGTAACCGATAAAGCTCAGGCGCACATTGGCTTTGCCGGCCACTTCGGCCATGACACTGCGCATCCGCTGCAACTGGGTTGCGGTAATCTCCGGGTCGCCATCGCGAAAGCGGATAGGCGGCAGTGGCCCGGAGGGGGATTCGTGGGCGATGGTGATGGTTTCCGCGGCCGCCGCTTCGGGGCAGGCCTGCACGCCGTCGGTCTGAATCTCCAGGGGGTCGTCGTACCAGAATTCCACTGCCACACGGCGATTGAGGGCGCGCCCCTTGGGGGTGTCGTTGGCGGCGATGGGCTGGCTGGCGCCCTTGCCGCTGTAGGTGACGGCACTATCGGGCAATCCCAGGCTGTCGCGCACCGCCAGGGCCACCCGGCGGGCCTCCGCCAGCGACAGCGCCGCGGCGTCCCGGTAGAGCTGCGCAGGACCCTCCGGCAGGGGAGCCCCGTCCGTATGGCCGACAAAGTGCATCACCAGGTTGTGCTTGTCCGCCAGGTTGGCGCGCACCTCGCGCAGGCGGCGCACAAAGCCGTCGGGCAGGTCCACCTGCCCCGGCGCCAGGCGCAGGGGGGTCAGCAGGTTTTTCAAGCGCGCGCGCTGCTCGCTGCCAGCGGTGTAACTGAGCCTGCACACGGTTTCCTGGCGGCACACCTGGACGCGGTTCAATGCCAGCGCCTGGGCGCGGGCGCGTTCGGCCATGGCTTCCTCGTCCAGGGCGTCATAGGTGGCCAGCACCTGGACGCGGCGGTTCAGTTGCCGCCCCGCGGTGGTGATGTTGTCGGCGACCGGCTCCTTATCACCGCGGCCCTCAACCGCAATCATCTGCCCGGGCAGTGCCAGGGCGCGCTGGAAAAAGTCCGCCACAAAGCGGGCGCGGGCCAGGGTCAATGCCTCCTTGCTCCGGTATTCCGCCACCAGTGCCGGATCCAGGGGGTCGGCGTCCGTGTGGCCGATAAAGTGCAGCTTGAAGTTGGGCTGTGGACCCAGCTCGCGCAGTTTTTCCCGCAGTGATGCCACGGCACCGTCGGCAAGCCTGTCCTCAACCCCGGTAAAGGTCAGCGGCTGGATAAAGTCCTCCACCACGACGGGATCGGCGGCGGCAATAAAGCTGGTGGCATCCTGCAGCCACTGGTGCTCGGGGGCGCGCAGCAACATGCCTTCGGTGTTGCTGCCGATGGGTTTTTCCTCGAATGCGGCCTCTGGCTCCTCCACCTCCGGCGCCAGGCCGGGAATTTTCTGCCACAACTGCCACCAGCTGGACTCCTCCGGCTGGGGTTGCGCGTCCGCGGCGCGGCCCTGAGCCGGCAGGGACAGGGCCAGGGCGAGGGCGACAGCACTGGCGAGACAGTGGTGTGGACCCCTGCGGACGCAGGCTTTGAGGCCACTGAACACCCCGGACCTGGCGGTTTTATTGCCTATTGCAGAGGACATCACTGCAACCCCCCCTTACCGGGCGGCGCGCCGCGCCGCCAGAAGACTTCAGTTTCAATCGTCAGTTCGTAGTCCCCATGCGCGCGCGCCCAGTCAGCGGCAATCTCCGCCTTGATGGCCTGCAAACGCGCTTCCACCAGGTCCGGGTCCTCATTTTCCGCCAGGTAGGACAGGCGCAATACGGAGGGCGCCTCACCGAGCTTTTCCAGCAGCAGGTCGATGCGAGACCGCCACTGGGGGCGCAAGCCGGTGCTGTCCGGCTCGAACACCGCCTCGGCCATATCCAGGCGCACCACCCGGTGCAGGCTGGCACCGAAGTTAAACTTCACCATCTTGCCCCGGGTGGCCCGCATCACCCGCGGATTTTCCGTGGTGAGTCGATAGCCGCTGGGTAGGCTGCGGTCGTCGAGCTTGAGCACAAAATTGGAACCGCGGTCGGCATTGGGCACCACCGCGCAGGTGATATGAAAGCGCCCGTGGGCATCCGCGGTGGCATTGAGGCCGGTGACGCTCACCACCCGCGCGCCGGCCAGGCCACCCTCGCCGGCATCCTGGTAGCCGTTCCTGTTTTTATCGTCGAATACCTTGCCGATCACGTCGGTGCAGTCGAAGGTGGGGTCCGGCACCACGCGCACCGTGGCGGAGGCCTCGCCGGAGGCAAGCTGCCCGGAGAGCTGGTTGAACAGGCGCGCGCGGTTGATATATTTGCCTTCCCCCACACCGGAGCCCACCACCAGCAGCAGTTTCAGTTCGCGGGTCTGCTCGGCCTCCACACGCAGGTCCGGCCAGATCAGCTGCAGGCCGTTCATCACCGGCTCCACCGGCTCGCCGTCCAGGCGCGCCGAGCCGGCCACATACTTGAAGCCGGCGGGGAAGAAATCCACCAGCTGCAGGTCGGTGAGCGGTATCGACAGGGTGTTGCCGAAGGTAATGGTATAGGGCACCAGCTGGCTGCGGGTCACGTTCAACAGTGCGGCGGTTTTGGTAATGGAGAGCGCGCCCTCCAGTTGGGGGTCCATGGGAATATGGTTGTTGAACAACTGGCTCTCCCCCGGAATCCGGTCGTCGTCCAGGGTCAGGCGCAGGTAGTAATCGGTGGCCGCATCGCGGGCCGCCACATCCAGCGGCGGAAGCTGGGCGGACAGCTGCACCTCGCAGTGATCCGTGGTGCCCGGTATCCGGTCGGCGCTGCTGCCGAGACAGGCACCCACGTCGAAACCGGCCGTTTCGCCATGGGTCTGCGCGGGGATGATCAGGGATTCGCCACCTACATAGTTGTCATCGGCAATGTTCACCCGAATCAGGTAATCCGTCCGCGCCGGACAGGCGGCATCGCTGAAGTTGATGTCGAATTTGTAGTAGCCGCCCGCGCGGGTCACCTGGCCCTGCTGCCTGTCGTCGTCGAAACAGCGATCCGGCAGCGCCTGACCGGAACTGGCGCGCAGCAGGGTCAGGGTGGCGCCGGCGATAGGCTGGCGCAGCACCGAGTTGTAGATCACACCATTGGGGGTGATGGGCAGGTTGAGGTTTTGCGGATTGGCGCCGGACCCGGCCACTATATCGCCAATGCGCTGCGGGCCATTGGTGAAGTTGGAACTGGCATTGCCCAGGGAGGCGGTGTTCTCCCCGGCATCCGGGGCCCGGTAGCGTATCTCATAGCCGGGACCGGCGGCGCCGTTGGGCGCCAGCCCGCGAAACTGGAAATAACCGCTGTCATCGCTCTGCACCGTCTCCAGCAGGGCGTCATTGAAATAGAGATCCACACTCCAGTTCAACAGCAGGCGCTCGTCCGCATCCGCTCGACTATTGAAATTCACGTCGTGCCACAGGTAGCCGGCCAGATTGGCGATACCCGGGGTGCCGCCCACATCGATGGCGACACTGGCCCGGTTGCTGGAGGCGGGATTGTTCCACTGCACCTCGGCGGTGTTGAGCACCCGGTAGCCGATGGGCAGGCTGTCCGAGAGCCTGGCCTGAAAGCGCAGGCTGGCACTTTGGCCCGGGGGAAGGTCGCCGTAAACCGCAGCGTAATCCGCACTGATCACCGTGCCACTCACACTGATGCCGTCAACCCGGCCGTTGAGCGTGGCGGAATTTACAACGTAGCTGAGAACGCCGTCGCCGGCAGTGGCCAGGTCGTCGCTGATGCGCACCCGGGTCGCCGGCACGGCACCGATATTGGCAATGGTCACCAGGTATTCCAGGTCCGCGCCGGCCTCGGCGGCACCGCCGCCCACCACCGTCACTTCCTTGACGATGGACAGCAGCTGCGCATCGCCCACCACCACCTGGGTGGGCTGGGCGCCATTGGCAGGGTTGCCGTCCGCATCGGTGAGGGTCAAAGGCGGTTCCGCTGCAGTGACGCTGCCCTGGTTGCTGATCACGGTACCGGTGGCGGTGCCGCTATCGACCGTCACCTCGAAGGTCACTGTGGCGCTGCGGGCGGCAGTGATCACGCCGCCGTCCGCCGCTGGCAGTGGCGGCGTCAGGTCGGCGGAGGAAACCGGCAGCCCGGATTCCAGCGGTGCGCCGCCGCTGTCGGCCACGGCGATACCGTTGAGGCGGGTACTGCCGGCCACATATGTGGTATTGGCGGGCACCTGGTCCCTGAGTGTCACCCGGGTGGCATCGACGCCGCCGGTATTGCGAATGGCAATGGTGTAGCGGAGCACGTCGCCGGGGTCCACTATCCCGGGGGACAGGTTGTCCACGGCAATGGCCACGGTCTTGTGGGCGACCAGCAATGGCACATCGCCCACAATATCGATGGTGGGGTCATTGGGCACACTGGTGTCGGGGTCGTCGGAGGGCACTTCCGCGAAGGGACCGCTGCCCGCGCCTTCGCCATTCAAAAAACCCTGGTTGGAGATAATGGTGCCATCGCTGACGTCGTTGATGGTGACATCAAAGGTAATCACCGCCGCCGTCGCGCCACTGGCCGCGGCGAGGACAACGCCGGCTGCCTCGCCGGCGGTGTTGATCTGCAGGCCGGCGACGAGGGGCGAAGTGCCCCCAACATCCGCAAGCGCTGTGCCGTTCATGGTGGTGGAGCCGGCGACATAGGTAGTGTTGGCGGGTACCTGGTCACGCAGCAGCGCATCGACACTGTTTTCGTTGCCGGTATTTTCCACCCGCAGGGTGTAGCGCAGGGTATCCCCCACCATCAGCAGGTCCGGGTCGCCGGTTAAGTCCGCCGAGGTTTTGTGCACCAGCAGCAGCGGTCCCGACTCGATCACCACTCGGGTGGGGTCTTCATCCCCGGCCAGGTCGGGGTCGTCGACGCCGTTGATATTGGGGTCGTCACTGTCCCGCAGCAACTGGCCGGGCAGCTGCGCCTGGGCCTGGTTGAGCACCTGGGTGCCACTGTCGATCACATCTGCCAGGGTTACCTCGTAGACCAGTTGGAGGCTGTCACCGGCGCTGCCCGCCGCCGCCAGGTCCAGGCTGTTCACCTGCAGCAGGCCGCTGCCATGGGTACCACCGGTGGCACTGGTGCCGCTGCTGTCAGCGCCCGCCGGCACCGAGATCAGTTGCAGTGAACCCGAGCGGAACAGGGGCAGGCTGTTGAGGCGGCCGAGGTCGTCGGTGATTGCAATACCGCTGACCGCGACCCCGCTGAGGTTGGCGAGGGTGAGGGTATAGCGCAAAACCTCCGCGGGGCTGGCCAGGTTGGCCGGATTGTCCCCGCGGGTAATATTTTCCACCGTTTTATAGAAGGTCACCCTGGGCACCGAGGCGCTGACCGTAAAGGCATCCTCATGGTCGAGGACACCGGGGGTGCCATCGGTGGGTGCCGGGCGCGTGTACTGGCGCACTTCCGGCATGGTGCTGTCCCAGCTGTGCCAGAGTGTCACACCGGCTATGTTGGTCAGGGTATCGCCGTCGCGGGTATCCGCATCCAGATAGGCGTCGTAGCTCAGCAGCAGGTGGTGATCCGCGGCCAGCATCGCCGCTGCCCCCCGGGTGGTCAGGCTGAGGGTGCAGCTGGCCGGGTCGAAGGCGACATCAAAATCGGTGCCCTCGGCCAGTGTGGCAATCCCATTGCCCGCGCCGTCGGTAATCTGCGCGGCAAAGTTATCCGGCGGGGTCGCGCACATGCCGCCGGGACTGTTGTCCGGCAGCCTGTCGGACACGTGCATATCCCAGGCGGGACCTGTGCCGATATTGTGCAGGTCCAGGGTAAAGCGGCCCGACAGGCCCGACTGCACGCTGGCGGGCCCGCTTTTGGTGAGGGTAATCGCGGTGGGCTCCACCACCCTCATGGCCGGGGTGGTGTTTCCGGCACCGGTGCCCTGCCCCGCGGCCGGGTTGTCATTGTCATAGTTGTAGCGGTAACTGGCACTGTTGGTGAAGGTGAGGCCGTCCAGGTTGGGCGGATTGCTGTCCCGCAGGCGCAGGGTCACATCCATCACCACCTGCTGCCCCGCCGGCACATCGATACCGTCGCCGGTATCGGCAATTACCAGTGCTGTGGCCGATCCGGTGTTTTGCGGCGTAAACGGGTTGCCGCCGGACACCCTTGCGGCGCCGACAAATTCCAGTTCCCCGGCAGAGGCGCCCAGGTCCATCAGTACGCTGACATCGTGCAGGGCGGTGGGCTGCGGAGTTTCCGGAATGGTGATGCGGTAATTGAACGGTTCGCCGATAGCCGCGCTGGACTGGGTGTTGGCAATCGACAGCGGCGCCGCATTGGGGGTATTGAACTGCACACTGACCGGCGCGGTGGGGCCATAGTCCTCGCGCATGGCCTGGCTCACCGCAGTGGCGCCCAAAGACGGCAGGTTGTCGTCGTCCAGGGAGTAATAGACCTCCACGAAAGCGGCGTTTTGCAGATTGAGGCCCGCCCCCAGATTGGCATCCGCCTGCACCCGATACACCATCTGCAGTACCTGGCCCGGTTGAATGGCGTAGCCGGTGCCGGCGGAGAAATCCCACACCGCCGCACCGGTGGCGCTGTCGAAACCGGGGGCGAGCAGCGGGGCCGCGGCGCCATTGACCAGAATGGACTGCACATTAATACCGCCCTGGCGCAGTCCGGCAGGGATGCTATCCCGGAACACCGGATCATAAGCCGGCGCCGAGCCGCTGTTGGTCAGGGTAACGGTGTAATCGATGCTGTCCCCCACGGCGAGGGTACTGCCGTCCGCGGGGCTGGAGCTGATGCCCACCACCAGTTCCGGCTGGCGCAGATCCAGGCTGTCACTGTCGGCGCGGGTCTCGGTGCCAGTCGCGGTGTCGAAGCTGAACTGCACCTGATTGGTCAGGGGGGTACTGTCGGCGGGCCAGGGATGCACATCCCGGTTCAGCACCCGCGCCCGGTAGCGCAGTACAAACACATCGTTGGCGGCATTGTTGTCACCGCTGTTGCGCAGGTCCGGGATGGACCAGCGCAGGGTCGTGGGCCCGGTGGCGGGGTCGCCGCTCTGGACGGGCTCGGCGATATCGCCGTGCACAAAGGGCGCTGTGGCGGCGAAGGGTGCTGTGGTCACGCCGTTGACGGCGAGTGTGCCCTCGAACACCATGCCCCGGGGCAGAGTATCTACAATGGCCGCCCCGGGGGCGCTGCCTTCCGGCAGCGACAGGCGCAACTCATAGTCCACCAGGTCGCCTACACGCAACTGGGCATCGCCGCTGCCGTAGCTGTCATCGATACGGGTTTTGCTCAATGCGCTGTTATTGGCGGCGGTGAGCTGTGCGGCAATATTTTCCAGCACATAGTCGTTCAGGCCGCCGGCACCGTCGGCGCCGTCGCGCTCATAGGGGCTGCTGTTGTCTTCATTCAGGCTGGTCCACTCGATACGGCTTGCAGCGGACAGGGAAGCTGAGGCCAGTACGCTGTCCAGTACCACCACGTCGAACACCAGCTGGCTGCTGCCGCCGGCGGCGATATCCAGATCGCTGTTGCTGCGGTCCCACGCCAGTGACTGTGCCGCGGCGACACCATCCCCGCTGAGGATGGGATCGGCCTGGGGGGCACCGCCAAAGGCGGCACTGCCCGGCACAAAGGCGAGGCTCAGGGCCAGCTGTTGGCGGATGGAAAGGTCGTAGGCATCGGCATTCTGTGGATCGCCGGCGGCGGCGATATCGAGGGTAAAGCGCAGAATATCGCCCGCATCCGGGTCGCTGCCGGGACTGGTCTGGTTGGCAACAGTTGCCGTTACGGACAACTCCGGTTCCACAATGGTGAGAGTGGGCGCAGTGCCACTGCCGCCGGCCTGTGGCGCTCCCCCTCTGCTGACGGCATAGGTATAGGCGACCCGGTTGTCGACACTGTAGCCCGCCTGGGCGGTGGCGTTGTTGGCGACCCGGGCGCGCAGTTCGAACACAGCCACTGTGCCGGCGGGAATCAGTTCCAGGCCCAGGGCGATATTGTTGCCGCTGCTGTTATCCGTAAAGGCCAGGCCGTTGATCTCCCGCAGCTGCACCAGTTCCAGGGCGGGGTCGAGGACATCGGTTATGTCCACATCGTAAATGGCCGCCGTGGTGGCACTGCCGGGCACCTGGATGCGGTACACCACCTCCTCCCCCACTGCGGCGGTAGCGGCAGTCTGCAAGGTTTTCTGCGGCGCGGTAACCGCAGTGGCCACAGTGCCCATGGGGTAAGGCGTACCGAGGGGAACCGGTGCATACCGCTCGCCAGTGTTAGCCGGCAGTGACCAGAATTCGTCGACGGCAAAGGTGTTTATCCAGTTTTCGCCGCCGCCGATATCGGTGTAAAAACCGATCTCGTAATCAATATCCAGGCAGCTTCCCGGCGCGATGGGTGCCTGGAAGCTGAACCCCATAGCGTCGCCGCGACTGGCCGGCGGGATATAGGTGTAGTCGCTGCCCTGGGTCAGCAATGTGCCGCCGGCAGTGACCTGCAGATTGGCGATGGAACCTTCGTCCATCTGGGTGGCCAGGTCATCGGTGAGGGACAGGTTGTAGGCCGGCGCCAACCCGGAGTTGCAGGCGTGCAGGGTAAACCGCATCAGGTCGTTGGCCGGATCCACATTCAGGTGGGAGTTGGGCCAGGTGGCATCGGTTTTGGTCAGGCCGTCGATCAGCGGCTGTAATACCGTGATAGTGGCGCTGTCCTGCAGACTGGCGGCGGCGCCGGTGTAATTGAGTACGGCGGTATTGGTCAAAGTCGCGCTGGGCGCGGCGATACCGGCACCCGCCACCACTTCGGCGGTGTACTCGATCACAAAGGGATTGCTGTTGCCAAAATCGCTGCGGATATCCCCCAGGTTCCAACTAACGGTACCGGTGGCTCCCGCGGTGGGAAGCGCGATGGCGGAATAGGTAAAGCCATTCAGGTTGGCATCAAAGGGGGCGCTGGTATCGCCATTGACACTGACAATGGCATCGAACGCCAGCCCCGCCGGCAGCGCATCGCTCACGGTAACCGCCGGCGTGGTGCCCGGCTGCAGGTTGAGGGTCAGTCGATAGGTGACCCTGTCGCCGATCCGCAGGGTCCCCACCGGGGAAGCGGTATCCGTGTCCGCGATAACGGTTTTGGCAATACTGGTGTTGTCCACCGTATCGATACTGGCCTCCGCCGGACCCACACAGTAATCATCCGGTGCGGCAATGGCCGGGCAGCCGGCGCCGTCGCGCTCGTAGGCCAGATCGTTGATGTGGCTGTTGTCCAGGGAGGTCCAGTCCAGCAGTACACTGTTGCTGATGGGGGAGCCGAATACCCCGGCCACCTGGGTGCGGTAGGTGACCACCAGCGTCTGGCCCAGGGGCAGGTCCAGGCTGTTGTCGCCATTGCCCCGGCCCCAAACCAGGGGCCCGCTGGGGGCCCCCGCCGGCGTCGCCACAAAGCCGGCAACGGCGGTGCCGTCAATGCTTGCCGTGGGGGTAAAGCCGCTGTCATAACGCAGCTCTGGGGGCAGCGTGTCCACCAGGTTGAGATCGAATGCGGCGGCGCTGGAGCCGGCGTCGTGGGTGACGGTAATCACATATTCCAGCACATCGCCGCCCACCGGCAGATTGCCCGGGTTGGTGGCGTTGCGCACTGTTTTACTCACCGCGAGCTGCGGCTCCACCACCGTAACTGGGGGCGTATCGTCATTGCGGCTTTCCGTCGCCCCGGATTCGCCGTTGCGGTAACTCAGCGCGGCACCGTTCTGGCGGCTGTCGCCGCTATTGGTGGCCAGGTCATTGTCGACGCGGGCAAAATAGGTGATGCGGATCAGCGGCTGCAGTGCGTTGCCGGCGGTATCATTTTCACTGGCGGTGTCGACAGTGCCAATGTTCCAGGTGGCATTGCCGGCGGTGTTATCTGCGGGGAAGCTGTTGAATGCCGCCTCGGCGGGCGCGCTGCCATTGATGCTCTCGATACCCACAAACGCATAGGTGATGTCGTAGTCGGCATTGTGACTGAGCACATAGCCTTCCGGGCTGCCCAGCTGGTCGGCGATGACCAGGTCCCGGCTGACGCCCTCCGGCAGACGGATTTCCAGCTGGAACTGTTTGTGCGCACCGATGGTGGGAATGACAGTGGGTTCGAGATCGGATTTGACCAGTTGCAGGGGCGGCACTTGGGTCTGGGCCCCGGCGGCGGTTTCATAATCGTTGATGGCGTCGCCGGCGTTGGGCAATACACCGATGCGCATACCGTCGGCCGCCCCATCGGGGCCAATGCGGTTGGTGCTGTTCAAAGCCACGTCCGTGCCCGGCAGGGACTGCCAGCGGGCCTGGAGGGTGTTGTCCAGAATCTCGTGGGGCTCTACGCCCTGCCCGACGCGGACATCGAAGGTAAAGGATCTACTCTCGCCGGTGGCGATGGTGTAATCCCCATGGCCGCGGTTCCAGCTGAAAATCGGGGCATTGGCCCCGAGGGTCGTGACATCCACATTCTGGGGCGGGTCGGCGCCGCCGATATTACCCGCATAAATCAGCTTGGAACCGGTGAGATCGTCCAGCACTTGCAGGTTATAGGCGGCCGCGGTGCCGGTATTTTCCGCTGTTACGGTGACGGTCAGGATATCGTCCGCATCGCTGTTGGCGACTGCAAATGCCTTGCTCAAGCGGATCTGCGGCTCCTGCACCCTGATCTCGTGGGCATCGAAAGGCACCACCACGGTTGACCCCGCCTCGTCCACGTAACGCAACTGGGCAGTGGTATAGCTGCCGCCGTTGCGCAGCAGGTCGCCGTCATTGGTATTGCTGCTGTTGTCGATGCGGGCGATAAATTCCACCGGGAAATCAAACAGGCTGCCAGTCACCATGGTGACTTCCTGATCGCCAAAGTCCCACGCCACATAGTCGGCGCTACCGGTATTGGTACAGGTCGCGCTCACAGTGCCACCGGGTACGAATCCCGCCACATCATAGGGGGGCGCATCGAGATTGACCGTCTGCCCCTCGATACAGCGCATGCCCGCCGGCAGCTCATCGCGGATAACGAAATTGCGCAATTTGGCCGCGGGTATTTTTGCGGTGAGCCGGTAGCGGACTTCCTCACCCACCACGGCGGTATCACTGCCGCTGCCACTGGCAGTGCCATTGGACAATGCCACAGCCTGTTTCGGCTCCGCCTGCACGGGGATAATCTGCATCTGCGCATTCGCATCCGCGGACCGGTAGTGGCGCGCGCGCCCGGCGGCGGGGGTGCCGTCACCGACTCCATCGTTATCCCCGTCACTGTCGATCTGCGGCGCACTCTGGTTGCCGAAATCCCCCTGCAGGCTGTCGTAGCGGGCGAAGAAGCTGTTGTTAAAGGTCTGCAGTGGCGCTACGGAAGGATGGGGTTTCACCCGGTAGTAGAGGGTCACCGAGTCGCCGGGATTGATGCGCTCCAGGGCGGAGGAGTGCTCATAGGTAAAGGTGACAATGGCCGGGGTGCCGCCATCGCTGCAGTGGCTGGCGATGGCATAATCATTCGCGCCGGCGGTGATGCCCACCAGGCCGTCATCGCCAGGGGCAGTTTCCGCAGCACCGTCGCCGTCGTTGTCCAGGCCGTCGCTATCCAGCGGCTGCACACACATCTGCCCACTGGCATCCAGGGTGTCGGTCACCACCAGGTCGTAGGCCGGTGCGCGGTTGACGCCACTGTCGGCGGCGCGGTTGGTCAGGGTCAGGCGGAAGATATAGGTCTGGTCCCGGTGGCCCTCGTTGGTGAAGTCGACAAAATTGCTACAGCTGACCCCTGCACCGTAGAGGTTTTCGTTACAGACTTTTTTATCCACCTCGATGCGGGGCTCGGTAACGGTCACGGACTCCGACCACTCGCTGATATCCGGAAAGCCCGGCACTGTGGTGGGCACGCCGTCGATATTGGTCAGGATGCCGCTGGTGTTGTAATTGTCCACTACCAGGGTTTCGCTATCGAACACCGCGGTGAACCGGGCCCGCCCATAGTCGGTGCTGGGGTTGGCGTGCTGGTTGGGGTCGACGTTTTCCGTGTCCACGGGATCATTGAGCAAGCGGGTGGTCATGTCCGAGAGAAACCAGCGGTCCCGCGCGCTGATGCTGGCACTGATATCCCAGAGCAGGTCCGTTTCGCTGAGGGGAATATTCAGGCCGCCGCTCTCGACGATATCGCTGCCGGGAATCACCACACAGTTGGCCTGGGAGACCGGGTGCGGCAGAGTGACGTCGGCACAGTTGAGCAGTGTATCGGCAATATAGCCCTGGCCGTCCGGCAGGTCGTCGCGCACATCGATATCGCGCACTTCGATCAGGGTAAATCCCGGCGTGTCAAAACCAAACCAGCCACCGGCCTGGATTTCGAAGCGACACTCCTCGCCGATCAGGACACTGCTGTTGGGGAAAGCGGCCTCGCCGGTCAGTTCGTTGCAGGCGTCGGCGCGGTCTTTGCGCAGATTGAAGCCCATCACCCGCGCGCGCATACCGTCGAGGGTATAGTTGTTGGCCAGCTGCTTGCTGGGGGTTGTCTGCGCCAGGGTGGCCGGCTCGGGAAAGGTCAGCGGAGTGCCATCAGACAGCGCAATTTCCCCCACCACATCCGCGCGAAAGGTGAGATCGTCATCGGTGGCGGAGTGATTTTTTTCCACCTGGAATAAAATGCGCTCGGTGGTGCCCGGTTCGATCACACCACCCAGGTTGTTACAGCGATACACGGTTGCGGAGGCGGGCAGGTAATCCGGCTGGTTCCACAGCGGGTGTGCGGGCACTGTGCCGGGGTTTGGATTTCCCACAGCGGTACAGGCGCGGTTATTGGACAGCACCCGCATGGCCTCGCCGAAGGTGACATACACCGCGTAATTGTCCGCGTCGTGGCCGCCGTTGTTGGTGACGTCCACGGTCAGTTCCGAAGTGCCGCTGTCGCGCACGATATACAGGGGGTAGACGGTGCTGATATCCAGATCTTCCGGGTCCGGTGTGACCGGCTGCTGCTCGATCTGCGTGGGCGGATTGGTGCCGGGACAAAAATCCTCGTAATCGATGCTGAGCACATTGTCGGCCAGGCGCAGATTGCTGTCGGGGTCCAGGCCATTGGCCGCCGTCTCCTCCTCGACATCCAGGTCGGCGGTCTTGTCGTAAAAGTCCGGCTCGGTGGTGACGATGCGAAAACGGATCTGGATTTCATCACCAAAGCGCATCATATTGCGCTGGTCGGCATAGTCCGGATGCGCACCGCTGCTCAGCAGACGAAACTCCGGGCGGTTGTTGTTGAGCGGGTTGGGGTCCCACTGATTCCAGTTACTCCCCACACGCCACTGCAGTGTGTCCGCCATGCCCGGGTAGTTTGCGCCGTAGTTGGCCCCGTGGCCGTCAATACCCCGCCGCTGGCGGGTGATCCGCGGCGTATAGGTGGTGTCCACCACATACTCATCGGGCAGGTCGCTGACAAACTGGATATCCCTGACCGATCCCCGCGTCCGGTTGTTGAGGGTAATGGTCACAAACCCGGCGGCGCCCAGTGGTTGATTGAGGTTGGTACCGGTTATCGCCTGGGTAACAGTGAGATCCGTTGCCACCCGGGCAAACAGTGTCTCCGTATCGGCGCCCGGCGCACTTCCGGTGGCTGGAGAGGAGATACCACCAACGCCGGTATCCGCATCAATTTCACAGCCCCACTGCAGATCCGAAACCCGATTGGTGCCGTCGCTGCAGGAACTGTTCACCTTGCCCACCAGGTAGATGTCGCGACTGCCTCCCGCCGGCACATCGGTACGTCCGGGCCCACTGGCAAAGTTGCCGCGCAATTCGAAATCATTGATGTTATTGCCCGCCGCCACACAGCCGGTACCGCCGGGATTGTTACCATTGTTATTGGCAACTGCGAGCGCGGCGGCGTTACTGGGGCAGGCATAGTTGATGTCCATATTCGGGTTGGTCATCAAATCATCGAAGCGCGCATCCTGCATATCCGCGAGGCCACTGTTGGAGATGCGGATACGCCAGATAACATCATCATTGATATTGCCGTAGACGTTATTGGTGTAGTTGCTCTGGGCCGCATCCACATTCCGCCCGCGCTTGTCCATGGACGGCAGCGGCTCGCGGATAGCCAGCTCCATACTGTCCGTATCCGTGGTGGTGGGATAGCTGCAGTAGTCGAAGGATGCACTGGCGTTCAGGGTGCGGTTGTTGACCACCAGCTCCTCCTCCCGGTTGACCCGGCTGCGCACACCGAAGGTGATGGTCATGGTGGTGTTTTCGTTGCGCGCGGCCAGCGCGGACAGGTCCGTGCGATCCCAGCGAATGGTAGTGCCGCTGATGGTGGGTTCGCCCAGCACTACCCCGGCGCTCACGGAAGTGGAACCGGGAATATATTCCAGCTCCGAAGTACCCAGGTTTTCGCTGACCACGATGTTTTCGATATGCTGGATTCCCTGACCGCCACTGCGAATACCGGGCACGCGGATTTCAAGGGTCACCTGACCATCGCCACACAGCACACACCAGCTTTCACTTATGCGGTGATCCAGAATATTGAAGCCTGCCGGGTTATCGGAAAAAGTGGGGCAGTTGTGATCGGCCCGGGCATAGGGTGCGGACAACAGTGCCCAGCAGCCGGCCAGAAGCAGCCCCAGCAGCGCTTGTTTCCAGGATTTGTGCCCAGTTGCATCCAACATCATGATCACTGATTAGCCGTCGCTCTCGATTAAAATCCCATTGGCAAAGTGTCCGCACCATGCCACCGGGCAGACACTGCCCGGTGCGGCAACTTTAATTACAAATGAAAAAAATGGCCGTGAAGCAGGTCATAAATAACTGGTCGGCGGGCACAATTTTGCGGGATTGCCAAGTGGTTCCGGGAGGGCTTTGCCGGGGCTGTTCACCCCGGGCCCCGGCAAAGGAAAGACAGCAGCGCCGTCGGCCGGCAGCCTTTTTCCACGCGGGAAAAGGCTGCCCGATGGTCAGCTGTTGGGCAGAAAATCGATCGGGAAAAGAATGGTGATAGTGGGCACACCGGCCTTTTCGCCGAAATTAAACCGCTTCACCCGCGCCACAATTTTGGCGTTGAGCGCCGGCGAGTCCATATCGCTGGAGTCCACTTGCGCCAGGGATACGGAGCCGTCCGGTTCGATGGTGATCTTCAGCACCATCTTACCCTGCAGGGCGGGATTGTTGCGCAGCTCGCGGTTGTAGATGCGATACAGCGCAGCCTTGTAGCGGTCGAAAACAATCTGGATTTCCTCGTCGGTGCGGGATGGGCCGACGCCGTCGCTGAGCGGCCGGTCCTCGCCGGCAAAATCCCCCTCGCTGCCGATGGCGCTTTCCACCCGCGCAAACGCAACCCCCTCCAGCGCGGTGCCGCTGCCGCCCACATTGCGGCTCAGCTTGGCGGTGTTGATACCACCGCTGCCAGCGGTGGCGGCGGCGGTGATCAGTGAGCGCTGACTGCGGTTTTCCCGCTTGCCGGCGGTGCTCAGCTGGGTTTGCTGGCCGAGGCGGTAGTCGAGATCGTCCTCGATCAGGTCCTGGAAATTGTCCTTGAACGCCAGGACTCCGGCGCGCTCCGCTTTCTTCCGCGCCTGCTTCTTTTCCTCCTGGGCGGGCTTCGGATCCTGCTTGGCCACTTTCTGCTCCGGCTCGGGCTGGGGCTTTTTCTCCTCCTGCTTGGGCTTGGCCTGCTCAGGTTTTGGGGGTGGCTTCGGCTTGGTTTTCTTTTCGATCACCAGCTTTGCCAAACGCTCGGGAATCTCTATCACCTGATCCTCAGGTTCCGGCAGGGTCCACATGGGCACAGTCCAGCCCAGCAGCAAGGCCACCAGCAGCGAGGCCAGCAGACAGCGGCGGAATCGGCGCTCATCGTCGCCCTGGGTGTGCCAGGGCAGTACCGAGATGCGGCCGTCGGAGAGTTTCAGCTCGCGGGTGACCTCGAACTCGAACTGCGCCTCCTGCTCTTCCTGCTGGAGCTTTTGCGCCTGCTCATCCAGGTCGAAAAGGTCTTCCTCGCCCGCGGCGATCGCGTCCCGCAGCCACTGGCGCCGCTCCCGCAGAGCCCCGATACTGTCCTGGTAGCCCTCTACTGTGTGCTGCAAGCGCTGCAGCAGTTGTCGCGAAGCACCGTCGCGGTAATCCGGGCCCCAGAAGAGTTCACCGGCACCGATATCCTCAAGCCTGGAAAGCCGCGCGGAGATTTCACCCAGCAGCTGCTGCTTCTCCCCGTCCTGTTCCAGTTCCGCCAGCCTGGCATCGAGCTGCCGTTGCTCTTGCGCAAATTTATCAACGCGGCGGCGAACCTCTTCCTGCTCATCGCTGAGCACCCGCCTCTGTTGCAAAAAATTACTCACAGACTTCCGTTAACCTTGTGCCGCTTTCTGGATAACCGCCAATGAGACCTTGGTATAACCGGCCTCGGTACAGCTGGACATGACTTTCTTGAGTAAGCTGAAGGGTATGCCGCGATCCGCGAGAATATTCACCTCCGGCGGCGGCACTTCCAGCCCGGCGTCCGGTGTCGCACCGTCGCCCTCCCCCGCCTGTGCATCGCCGGCACTGGATGTCGCCACCAGAATCGCCTTGTCCATCTCCGCAATCATGGCTTCCTTGATCGCCTCTATAATGATGCCCTCGCTGTCGATCACCTCCGCAGTGGCAATCACCGGCTTGGCTTCAATCAGGATTTCCTCATCGGTCACCATCAGGGTTACCGTTTCCCGCGGCTTGGATTCCACCACCGAATCCGGCAGGGTGATCACCTTAGGGGGCTCCAGCGCCTCGTTGCTGGAGGTGTTGGTCAAGAGGAAAAACACCAGGATGGTGAACACGTCCATCAGGGATGTCAGGTTCATAGCGGCGGTTTTCTTGCGCTTGTGGCTGCGCGCCATGCGCTTCATGCGTCGGCTTTCACGTCTCACGGCGCATCTCCTATGGAAATATCCGGGAAGAGCGCCACTCGCTCCACCGCATCCGGGTCATCCGGATCACTGCCTTCCGCGCGAACGTCGGCGCTGCGCACGGTATCCATGATGCCCACCAGGTATTCGTAGGCGATGTCCTCTTCCATCAACAGAATGCTGTCGGTCTTGTCCGGATAACTGGCTTTTACCTCCAGCAGGAATTCCCGCAGCCGACGCAGGTCGTAAACCTCGTCGGTGAAGGGCAATGCCTGCGGCTGGTCACCGCCAGTGCCGGCCAAAGCCGTATCCTCTCCAGCCTCCGCTTCTGCCGACAGGTCTATCAGGTTGGGAAACCGCGCGATCACCTTTTCGCCATCGCTGATTTCCAGCGCCGACTTGCGCACCACCACTTCCACCGTCACGGTGGGATCGTCCGGGGCGCCGCCGCCGGCGCCGCTGGGCATATTCAGCTCCAGAATTGTGACCCGGGAAAATACCGCCGATACCAGCAGAAAGGGCACCAGTACCACCATCAGGTTGAGGAAGGCAGTGATATCCAGCTCGGGAGCCTCTTTGCTTCTCCCGTGGCGCCGCCTTCTCATCACACTTTTTCCGTCGCTTGATCTTTGACCGCGCTGTCCGGCTTCGCGGCCTGGTGCTTCTGCACAGGCCGCGGGGCAGCGGTCTCACCGCCACCCGCCTGTACGTCGCCGCGGCGGCGTGAGGAGACACTGATGATATTCAGCGCCTTGACGGACACCATTTCCAGGCTGTCGATGATTTCACCGGTTAGGGAGTTGAGCAGGGCATGTAGGATCAGCAGCGTAATACCCACCATCAGACCAAACGCAGTGGTGTTCATCGCCACCGAGATACTGGCGGAAAGCAGGTCCGCCTTTTCCGCCGGGTTGGCATTGGCCACCGCGGTAAAGGCTTCGATCAGACCCATAATGGTACCCAGCAGGCCCAGCAGCGTGGCGATGTTGGAAAAGAGTGCAACGTAGGGGGTGCGCTTCTCCAGCTGCGGAATGATTTCCATCATGCTCTCTTCCATCGCGATTTCTATATCCTCGCGGCGGCGAACGGCGCCCTGGCGGGCCAGCCCCATGCTCAGCAGCTTGCTCACACCGGAATTGTCCTGTTTGACCAGGTTGCGCGCGCGATCAAAATCCCCGGAAGTGAGAATCGGCTGCAATTTGTCCCACATGGCGCGATTGGTGTGGCGTTCATAAAGCAGGCGAATATAGCGTTCTATGGCCACCGCTCCGCCAAGCGCGAGCACCACGAGAATGGGGTACATGAAGGCACCGCCAGTCTGGAAGAACGCGATAACGCTATTGAAAAAATTCATTGCAAACCCTCTTAAAATACACTGCAGTAACTTCGGCGTTCCCGCCCGCGAAATTTGCTCGCCAAGCTGATTATTTTTGCTCCAGGCTCAACTGATAAAATACCAGCTCCCGGGAAAAAACCTCCTTGTCCAGAGGTTTAAGTTCTCCGTCCATCAAACTGGAGACCAGATCGCTCTCGACACCCACCTCGGAACTTTTCCACGGCACTATGTACAGCGATTTTGGCGCTTCCTTGTTGCCGATGATCGATATACCGGAAAGCTCCTTGACCTCCTTATCGACCTTTTTATCCCCGTCGGACACCTGCTCCTGGGCAGCGGCACCGAAAGCCAGCGACATCGCCAGGCAAACACAGCTTCCCATTGCACCGATACATCTCATTGGCCTGCCCTCCTGTTCAGATCCGCTACCCAGATAGTCACGTCCTTATCCTCGGGCTGCAACTGCAGGTAGTGCTGGAATTGTGCCAAAGCGCAAGGCACATCCTGCAGATAGAGATCACACAATATTCCTAAATTTTTAATTAGCGGACCATAATCCGGATGTTTTGCCAAAGCGCTCACATAAAGCGATCGGGCCTGTTCAAACTCGCCCTGCTTGCGATAAAGCACAGCCAGTTCATTTGTGGCCACTGGATGTTGCGGCTCTATTTCCAGTGCCCGCAGGAAAGCCTCCTGCGCATTTTCCCGCTGACCGGATTTGTAATAGGCGATACCCAGGTTGACATAGGGTGCCGGCAGCCGCTGTTCGCGGTCGACGACGCTTTGCAGAAGCTCTATCGCCTCTGCATAGTCCTGCGCGCGCAAATACTCCAGCGACCTCTGAAAATCCCTCGTTACGCCGGCGGCGACCCGGACTGAGGCATAATCGTCCACCCTGCCCCCCGGGGATGGGGCCGAGGCGCAGGATGCGAGCAGCATGACGCACAGCAGTGCGGCGCTCAGCGATGAGAATTTCGCGACCATAACCATCACCCCTGCGGCTCCGCACCGGTCCGGGAGAGGTCCGCGCTCACCTCGTCCGCGGCGGGCGCCGCACTCAGGGCCGGAGTGGTCTCCTGCGGCTGCTCCTGTGTCACCGGCCCAGGCACCAGCGTCTGCATATAGTCTCCCACCTGTTCCAGTCGCGCGTAGCGGGCCGGCACCAACGCCGCCAGCTCGGCGATACTCTTTTCGATCCAGTCGTTATAGATACCGAAACCCAGCAGCTGGACGTTTTTCTCGTGCACGGAAATGGCTCTTTCCTCAAACGGATAAATCTGTTCCTCCAGTGCCAGCTCGTACTCCTCCAGCTCCAGCGGGCTGAGGTTGCCGGGCCGTTCGGAGTCCTTCAGGGCCAGGCTGAAATGCAGGTAAATTTCCCCCAGGTAATAGGTTGCGGCCGCGGTCACGTCGGCCACCTGGTAGTCGATCAGGGCTGAGAAAGCGCCGACTGCCGCCTTCATACGGGTGCGCTTGAGATTCAGGTTCTGCTCGATGGGGTTCACCAGCCGAATCCCGGTGAACGCCTCGAAGCTGGGTTCCGCCAACACCAAAGCCCCGTGACCGGCGAGGTAGCGGGTGCGTTCGGTGCGCTGATCGCCAGCCTCCAGTTCCTCGGCGACCATGGACCTCAACTCGGCCAGATAGGCGTTGGTATTGCCTCTGCTGCGGAGCAGGTCGGCAATTTTCTGCCGTGTTTCCAGTGCCGGCTCCAGCGGACTGGGAAACAATTGGACATAGCGCTGCCAAACGGCCATTGCCCTGTCACCGCTGTCGGCCGCCTGGTAGAGATCCGCCGCCTGAGTCAGGGCTTCGCGGCGCACTGCTTCATCCCCGGACTCGCGCTCGATGCGCTCGAACTCCGCCGCGGCCAGCAGCAGTTCGCCGGCCTCCTGGTAAACCACCGCCAGCTTCTTGGTTACCTCTTTGATCAGCTCGTGGTCGGGGAAATTTTGCCGAAACGCCCGCAACACCCCCGCCGCCTGCTGCCAGTCCTGCACCGCAATCAGCGCGGCCGCCGCATCGTATTCCGCCGTCGCCAGAATGGAGGCCCCCGGCGCAGCACTGCGGATGCGCAGGAAGTGCTGCGCTGCCGCCGCATAGTCCTCCTGCCCGCGGGCGCGGTCGCCCTGCTGGTAAATAGAAGCGGCCAGGTTGTCGATCAGACCGGCCCGGTCCTCTGCATCGACACCGGTCATAGCGATAGCCTCGCCATAGGCCCCCTCTGCGTCGGCGAAGGCCCCGGTTTCAAACGAAGCGTGGGCCACCGTAATCCAGGCGGAACGGCGAATGCTGCTGTCGGCCGCGGGAAATCGCTCCAGCAGCAATCGGCCGTTGGCGATGGCGGGAGTAAAATCCTTTAGTCCGTAGAGGTCCTCGACCGCGCCTAGGAGCACCTGCGGCGCCTTTTCTTGTTGCGGGAAGCTATCCGCAAAAGCCAGCGACGAACGGATAATCTCGCGGCTGAAAGGTTCCCGCGTGGCCGCCGGAGCATCCTTCAGGGCGACATCCATGTGCTGGCGATAGGCGTAGACCGCCGCATAACCCGCCTCGCTGGAGTCCTTGTGGGCGGGATAATCATAAGCGGTGCGCTCATACTCCTGCGCGGCCTGGTGAAAGTCCCCGTTTTCCAGCATCAGGCCCGCGAGCTGATAGTTCATGTCCGCGGCGCGCGGCTTGTCGCCGAAAGAGGCGAGATAAGCGCGATACCAGTGAATTGCCTCGCGGTAGTGCTCGCCCTTTTTGTCTTTCAGGCGCTTGTTCTGATACGCAGCATGATAGTGGCCGGCGAGGTCGATCAGGTTGCTCTGCAAGAATTCAACCACCAGACCGTACTCGCCAATATCGAACACTTCCCAGTAGGGCGCCTGCAGCGCATAGGTTGTGGCGAATTCCTTCTTGGCGTCCAGCACCAGTTTCGGGAAGCCGCCCTGCTGGTAGATCTCGATGATGCGGATGGAAAAATCCGGCGCGACCCTGTGCAATGGGTTGCGCTGGACAAAGGTGTCATAGGCTTTCGCCGCATCCTGGTAGCGCCGCTTGTTCAGATAGTATTCGCCCAGGTGGCTGTACACATAGGATTCGTATTTGCGCTCCCCCCTGCGGGAAAAGTAATCCACTACGGATTCCGCGCCGCCCAGGTAGGAAAAACTCAGACTGATAACGCGGAATGTGTCCTCGACATGTTTGCGTTCGACCTCATTGGTCTGCTGTTCCAGGTCGTACCCCTGCGCCAGCTTGTAGTCCAGCATGGTGACATAATCGTCCAGCGCCATCTCGTACATATCCTGCTTGAACAGCGCCCAGCCGCGCTTGTACAGCGCCAGCTCATAGAAACTGGAGACAACCCCCATCCCCACCACGCGGCCGTAAGCCTCCTCCGCGTCCAGGTATTTCCTGCGGGTAAAATAGTATTCACCGAGGCGAAACCAGGCTTCATCGAGATGCCGCGAATCCGGGTATTGCGCCACCAGCTGGCGCAACACTGCCACCGCCTCCTCTATCTGCCCACTCTCCTCGTAGGCTCGCGAGAGTTGGTAGATCACCTGGTCATTGCGGTCGTACAGGGGGTATTTGGCCAGCAGATCGCGGTACAGCGCTATGGCATCGCGGGTGTTCGCCGCCAGCAGCGCATCCGTATCGGCCCCGGGTACCTGCAGTGGTGCAGCATCCGTCGCCACCTCGATACCGGCTGAGACGCGGGCCTCGAATTCACTGTCCGACTCACCACCGGTATTTACCGGCGGCGCAACAGGGGGGCTGCCGGCGCTCGCAACCACCACCGAGGCATTGACCCCCTTTGGCGCTTCCAGCGGGGTGCCAGCAGGGCCGGCAGGCTGCGCCGCATCGATGGATACCACTTCACCCGATGTACCGGTCGCGCCCGCCGCCGCATCTATGTCACTCTCCTCCGCCCTATGGGCCTGTTTGATTTTCAGGTCGGCAATACGGCGCATGGCCTCGGGCGTCAGACCGGATTCCGGGGTTTCCTGCAGATAGCGCTGGTAGCTGGCCAGGGCTTTTTCGAGACTGCCATCGATATACTCTTCCTTGATTTCAATATCGACGCTGTGCAGGCTGCCGATAGTACCGCTGTCGCTGGTGGCACAACCGCCCAGTAACACCGCTGCCGAAACCATTGCCAGCGCGCGATAATCACCCAGGGCGTCGCCCAATATTTTTTTCCTGCAGGCTCTCATTCCCCGTCCTCCCCGCCTGCCTGCGGCGGCGTCAATTCCGGCGGTGTATCGCCGGGCAGAGGCTCACCATCCTCTTTGCGGTGCTGCTCTATCTTGCGCTGATCTGCGTTGCGCTCCTGTAGTTCGTTGGCACGGTCGTAACTGTCTGCCAGCGCAAAACGCGCTTTGATCTGGTAGCTCTCCAACTGGCTGCGGCGCCGCTCCAACTCGCGGATAGCCAGCGTTTCCAGCATATTGCCCTGCCGCGCCATCAACAGCTCCAGCCGCTCCTGGGCCCGCTGCAGGCGCCCCCGCAACCCGGTGATGGTTCCGCCGTAACCCACATAACTGTGGGTGGCCGCCTGGCGGCTGCGCACGAATGACCGATACACCGTTTGCAATTTGGCGATCTCTGTATTCAGTTGCTGCAAGTGCTTGTAGGCCTGGGTGAGACGCGCGTCGTACTCAGTGGCCAGGCGCCACTGCAATAGCCCCTCGAGGCGGGCCAGGCGCGCCTCGATCCCAGCCCCGTAGCCGGCCGGGTTGCGCTCAATGACCCGGCGCAGGCGCTGCAACTCCAGCCTCGCTTCCTGTTCCCCCGTATTGGCGAGGAATTCCGGCCGGCGGGTGACAAGCATCTGCTCGATCCGCGCGGCAAACTTGTCCCGTTGCTCGGTGCGCAGCTTGATACGCGCGTCCAACTGGCGAAACTGCCCGTCGAGCTGCGGTAACAGCGGTTCATAGTAGGCGCGGCGCAGGGCAATGAGGTTGACGTAGGCATCGAGACTGTTGAGCCAGTCCTGATTGCGCTCGAACAAATCGTTGAGGTCGCGGTAGTTGTGTAGGAATTCCTGGTAATCATTGGACGCCATCAGGTCCAGGAGATAATGGGTCTCGGGGGCACCGGGAATGTCCCGCAGTGCCACCACCCAGTTCTGTACCTGGGCGGCCTCTTTGCGGCGCAGCGCTTGTAAAAATTTTCCCTGGCGGATGCTGTTGATGGAAGCGGTCAGGGTATCCACCTCACCGCCAAAGGCATCCAGCGCGCGGCCGTAATTAATGGCCGCGGTACTGTGCACATCCAGTTTGCCGTAGGCATAGGGCACCGCAAGCATGGCTTCCTGCACAGATTCATCGGTGCCTTTGCGCCCCTGCAAAATTTTCCAGGGCACCAGCGCCCGGTCGTAGTGTTCAGAGCGGGCCTCTACCCAGCCGGCGCCGAGCAGGGCCCGGTTGGAAAAGGGGCCCTCGAGATTTACCCGGTCGAAATAGGGCCGTGCCAGTGCCAGTTCACCGGTCTCCATCAGGTGTGAGCCGAGCAGGAGATTGGTCTTGTCGTACAGGGCCTGCTGCACCGGATCGTCACTGCGCCGCCGTCCCAGCGCCGTCAGCTCGACCACACCCCGCTGGGGCTGGCCCGATTTCAGCAACGCAATACCCAGATTGAATTCAACGAAGCCATCAAGGCCAGCCTCCCCCTTCAGGCCCTGCAGCAGTGTGATCGCCTCCTCAAAACGCCCCAGCTCCATATACACCCGCGCACGCAAAAACTGCTCATCCGCGCGCACCCGCTCGGGCACCCGTCCCTCGATCAATTCCAAGGCATGCAGGGCATTGCGCGGCTGCTGCTTGTGGTAGTGTATCTTTGCCAGCCGGTAGGCGGCCTCGTTGCGCACCGGTTGCGGCACATTGCCCTTCAGCACCGCCTGCACGGCGCGCCCCGCCTCGCGGTGCATACGGTAGGAAAGCTCGAAATCACCGACGGAAAATGCCGCCTGGCTGAAGTGGGCGGTGAAAGGGTCCAGCTCCGGCTCATCCAGAGACAGATACTGGTTGAGTTCGGTATCCAATTCTGCGATCGCGTCGAAGTAGTTTTCCTGATAGGCCTCGAACATGGCCTCACCAAAAAACAGGTCCTTCAACTGATCCTCAGTATCAACGGCAGCCACCGCGGTGGGTGCGGCCAGCGTTGCGGCGGCGATCAGGGGCGCGAGTGCGCCTGCCAGAGCGGAGACCGGGCGGGAAGACATGCTTACCAGTCCTTGAAGTCGATCTTGGACTCGGTACCAGCGATCTTGATCTCCACGAACTTGGGCCCCACCTCCTTGTGGACGGCATAACTCGCCGTAGCCCGGTAGTCCCTGCCGGACCCGGACTTGCCGATATAGCTCACTTCCAGTGGGTGATTGCCGGCCTGGACATTGGCGGTGTAAATGCGCTGCACACCTCCCTTGTGCAAAGCCTCAATCTCCCGGAAAGTGTAGAGGTGGTGCGCAACCACCTCACCGTTCAACTTGACTTCCACCGACTCCAGGTCGAACCCGTCGGGCCCCTGCAGAGAGACGAAGAATGAAGCCTGGGTGCTGGAGGGAAAGAGCAGCTTCTCCTCCAGACGGGTCAACTCGGAAGTCAGGTCGATCACATCCTTTTTCACATCCTGAACCTGTTCGTCCAGGCCGCGAATGTCGTTGCGATCGATATTCTGTGCCAAACCGACCGTTGCGAACAGCGCAAATACTGTTAACTGTAGAATTCTGCACATGTGATCTACCCCTGACCCCACCTCTAACAAACAGACACCGCCCGATTGGGAGCATTTACCGCAAGCGCGGCAATGGCTCCAGTGAGCGGGTTCTGAACAGGCGGAATTGTATACAGTAAGCCAGTTGTTAAATGTGCGTCAGGTCAAATCTAGGACATCGCAGGGATGTGGACTTGACTTAGGCCTTCCCCAACGGAAAGGTCCACAAGCGCTGCGTATCGCCGAAGCTCGGGAATTAGGGGGACTACAGGGTACCATCGGCACCCCGCCCCATTGAACAGGAATTGACCTGGGCTAAAGGCGGGAGGGGTGGCTGCCGGGATCACCCTCTATATGGGGCTTATCATCATGTGACACACCATGCTCGGACGGGCCGGGTATTTCCCAGTCGCCCTCTTTGCTCCAGGGATCGTCCTCGGGGAAATCCTCTATGTAGATTTCCTTCTCCTCGTAATCCGGCTGGTAGCGCACATCGTAGTTTCCGGCCTTGACAATCGATACACACAGCAGGAGTGCCACCACAAGCAGGGGAACACCACCTATGACACTGGCGGTCTGCAGCGTCTCCAGACCGCCGAGGAACATCAGGGTAATCGGCATCACAGACAGGGCAAATGCCCAAAATACCCGATTCCAGCGCGCAGGTTCCTCATCCACCTCCTTTTGCACCACGGCGGCCAGAATGTAGGAGATAGAATCAAAAGTCGTCGCAGTAAAGATCAACGCGAGCACAGTGTAAACCAGGATAACCAGCCTGCTGACCGGTAGCGTCTGTAATATTGCGAATATGGTCGCTGTGGCCCCCTGCTCATTGAGCATCCGCACCACATCCAGTTCTCCGGAAAACTGCAGGTATACACCGTAATTTCCGAGAACCATAAAAAACAGAAAACAGCCCAGAGTCCCAAAGAATATAGATCCCACCACCATGGCCCTGATTGTTCGGCCACGGGATATCCGCGCAATAAACAGACCGACACTAGGTGCAAAAACCAACCACCAGGCCCAGTAAAAAATGGTCCAGTCCTGCGGAAAATGCGTATCCGGGAACTGTTCGAACTGAGAGAAGGGCTCGGTCCAGGATGCCATGTGAAAGATGTTGTCCAGTACTCTACCCAGGGCATCCAGGCCGGTATTCAGCATGAAGAGTGTGGGCCCCACGGTGAATACAAAAACAAGCAACACCACTGAAAGCCACATATTGATGTTGGACAATGCGCGAATGCCGTTTTTTAAGCCCACAAAGGCGCTGTAGCCAAAAATAAGGGTACATATCATCAGCACCAGGATTCGCGTGCCCAGGCCATTGGGCACGCCCAGCAGCTCGTGAGCCCCCTCAGTAATCAGGGGCGCAGCGATTCCCAGGGTAGTGGCGCCCCCTCCCAACATACCGAAAACGAAGAGTACATCGATCAACTTGCCTATACCGCCCTTGGCCCGCTCCTCACCCAGAACCGGCATCAGTGCCTCACTGATCTTGAGGACACTGCGGTTTCTCACATAGTAAAAATAAGCAATGGGCAGGGCTGGTATCAGATAAATGGACCAGGCCAGCGGGCCCCAGTGAAATATTCCGTAGGCCACCGCCCAGCGCACCGCATCAGGTGTACCGCCCTCAACTTGAAAAGGCGGAGTCTGGTAATAATAAATCCACTCCACCATCGACCAGTAGAGGATGGATGCCCCGATACCGGAGCAGAATAGCATCGAAGCCCAGGAGAGAGTGGAGAATTCAGGGTCCTCCTCCGGGGTCCCCAACTTTATCTGGCCAATGTCGCTGAATATGATATAGATCATAAACAATATTGCCCCGACACCCAGCAGCAGATAAAAGACTCCAAGTTTATCGGTGACGAAATTCTTTGCGGCGGAGACCTGTTCCGCTCCCGCCTCGGGAAACAAAATCAAAGGTACCGTGACCAATAGTAACAATGCCAATGAACCAAAAAAAGTAGGCTTGTCGATAATTTTTGCGAAATTCTTTGTCAATGTACCTCTCCAAAGCCTCTTACAAATTGCTACATACTGCGCTTCAGCCCAAGATGGTGAAGAGCCCCGGGCCTGAAGCCAAGGGTGACTGGCACCCCAAATTGATCGGCCTATCACCGATCCACCTCACTTCTTTGACCACCGTATGCCCCTCGCCTGACGCTGACAGGTGTGGATACTGAGGGGCAATTTACCTGGCGGGCGGAGCATGGCCTCACGCGGTAGTATTGTCCAGCCCTGGAACTTGGTCTCACCGCAATCGATCATTCATCTACTATAGAACAAGCCATATTCGGCTATGACACAAACCCCGCCCCTGAATCCCACGACCGTTCCCGCATTGGCTGCTTGCGCCCATGGCAAGATGTCTCACCCCCCCCAACAACCTCCTAAAGAGGGCGCATAACGGCTAAAAGAGCCCCAAGACCCTGGACTGGCATCGACACCTTTTTCATCACCATAGGGCTGTCACCCCTCGCGCATCCAGGTGATAGCCTGTCAGTGAAGTCTCTGATCCACAGATTGTGGAACTGGGATATGGACATATAAAGGCAAGGGAGGGCAAGCTATACGGCCGGGAACCCGCCACCAGGAAGTAGCGAAGGATAGCAGAAGTTTTCTGCCTTCCCCCCGCGATTACCAAGTTGGAGTAGTATACTGAGTGACAAAGTAGCCCAGCGAATCTATACAGCCCATGGGTAAAAAGTCAAAATAGAAAGTAAAGGGCACGAACCAACAGAGGTATAATTTTCCCGACTCGCAATTTAAGCGCATTCATGAACGGGGCGAAGCAACAAATGATTGCAAATTTTGCGGTTACTCATCGACTACATAAAATCACAACGATTAAATCCATCTGCGCACATTTTTCTGGTAGCTTGTAAACTCTTCTCCAAAAAGTTTGACCAGAGCCTCCTCTTCAGGCTTTATTTGAAAAACATTCATATAGACAATAAAAAGTGGTATCAGAAACATGGAAAATATGCTTTGTAAAAATACGGACAAACCTACTAGAAACAGCACGAAGCCCAGATACATTGGATTTCTGGTGTATTTGTAAATACCTGTTTGGACCAAACTTGAGGAGGAGCCCGGATTTATTGGATTGACAGTGGTATCTGCCCGCCTAAAACTGACAACGCCGAGTATCACGATTAGTGCGGATATGGCACTAAGCAATCCGAAAACGATGTTTTTAAAGTACCTATGCAAATCAATCTGTGGTAACGCCAAAGAGACAACCCACATAAACACCGAAAATAAAAATACCAATAGAACCGGTGGAATTTTTAACTCAAGATATTTCATATTAATATTCCAACTGCTAACTCAGCAATCCAATAGACTATCCCTCGCGATTGGATTGTCGCCCTTAAAAACCTGCGTAATTAGGCCAATTGGCTTGCGTCGACCGCTACCCGGCGAGGGCACATCCTTGTACTGCACCAATCCGGCGGCCTATTTAGCTGTCGGGTTAAAAATCTGTCAAATCCACAGCTCAAAGCGGCGCCCTTAAAAGCTACAAAGGCATGACTTCACGCCTGGCTTGTTCTAAATACAACACTCTCTATAGATGTAATTGCGGACAAAGGGTCTGCAAATATACTGGGCCTATCCTACCTAAGGACCATCGGTTATATTTTAGTCCGATTATAGATTTGTTTCCCTCACCCGACCCTCACTCCCCGGCCAGGATTCATACTGTGGCAATCCATCACATATTTCATACCAGGACGCTTTTGAGGCGGTAAAGATATTCGCCTCCGGCTTTGACTCCACGCCTTCCAAAGGGCCCAGTGCAACACCTATCACATCGGGATTATTTTCATAGGTACTATGCAGCGGTGACCCACAGACTTTGCAGAAATACTTGGTCACATTATCCGACGACTTAAATGTACTTAGCAATTCCTTTCCAGATAATAATTTAAATTGGGAAACGTCTATTGAAGCCCGGGAACGAAATGGAGCCCCATGCCATCGCCGGCACTTGGAGCAGTGACAATTGAATACTGCGCCCAATTTACCAGATATCTCATACTGCACAGCCTCACACAGGCATTTTCCTTGCATTTTCTTCATTATTTCTCCTAAAAATCAAAACACTCAACAACTGCCAAGTACATCTAAGCGAAACGTCCCCTCTACTCCCCGTCATGAAACTGTATCATGTAGTGGTTATCACGGAGATCAGGCTTAAAACCCTTGATAAGTATAATTTATTGGACCGCGAGCATCTGATGCACTAGCAAGAAATATGTACGGACTAATTTCGGGGAAAGGCTCAATTGGTTGCAAATTTACCCCTATACCCCATCAAAGCTGGTGTATCGCCCTTATGACCGTAAAACGGTGTAAATTTTGCACTGAACTGTGTTTTAGTATGAGGTGAGTAACCGACTTCATTGGCCTGTGAAGAAACTTAGCTGCTCCCGCGTGCCCTCGCTTTCCAGATAAAGTGTTGTATTGCTATAGTAGCGAAGGCCCCACTCGCGATCTTCCAAATATCCTTGATCAGGGCAATCACCTTATCAGGATTATCCAACAGATAAACTCCATAATTCAGCAATAAAAAGGACACGAACAAGGTCGCCAATACAATTAGAAAAATTGCTGTATATCCCGCCATCCAATAAATATGGCGCTTCACATTAACTACGGTCTTGGACAAACCATAGTCGTCTTCTTCCCGCAATCGGTTTAAATCTGTGATATCTTTCTGGCTGGGTGGAAATCGTTCCCTGACTGCTTCAGATGCCTGTTCTGCTCCTTTATTCCTCAGGTCATCGACTAATTCATGCCGCTGGTCTAGCTCCTGCACTGTTATCTTCCTTGACAATGACGTCTCGTATAAATTTTTTATAATGTTCTTTAATCAAATCATCAGGAATTTTTTTGTATTTACTATTGGGTTTGTAGGTAACCGCCCATGGAGTTTCCGGCTGATGCGTCATATCTACCAGATCAAAGGCGGAATACTGTCTATATACCTCCCAAACGTAATTTAAAATAAACAGTAGATCCTCGTCATCATCAGGGATACTTGGAGTGAGCATTTTAGATGCCAGAGAGCCATCTTCCATCTCCATCAACTCAAACTCAACCGCCCTATGGGTTATTGGGCGCGGACCATATCCTTTGAATTCATGGTAGAGGGAAGCCACCACAGGGCCAAACTTCCAGGCTTCAAGTCCTTCGCCATCTAAAATATCCCGTCCCAAAGCTGCCAAAGCCCAGCCGTAGGCTATCGCAACCAGCTTCATCAGCTTGAGCATGGTTAGCGATTCTCCGGCGTTTTTGGCTCTGTCCAGGAAAAAATTGGCGATATGTGCGGAACAAATGGGAATTGTCATTTCGCTCGTCAGGTAGTGCCCTCTCTCTTCATGAGAGCGGCTCTCATTCGCAGCGTGGTTCCCCATGCTTTACACCTCAATCGGTAGCCTATTACCCTGTCAGGACCTCCGGATTCTAATCCAATCCCACCATCAACGCTGATCATTTTTTATCCGGGAGCTTGACTATCAGGTAACTTGCGTTGATTTATGCGCCTTTTTCTTGCCTTCACCCCTCCATCCATACCCAGTACCCAGGAGCGTTAGATATAGAGGCAACTTCCCGACGCAGCTAACGATCACTGATTCCGGTTGTGACTTTAAGTCCCAATAGCCGCTGTCGCCAGAAATACCACCGTCACACTCAAAGGAAATTGCTGCCAGAAAGCATCATTAATCGCTTAACCAGAAATCGCCCAGTAAGGGGGTAGCATTTGATGTTTCAGCTGCTTTTTTACAGTCAGCTCCTGGCAAGCTCACCGTGCAATAGGCTCCTGCCCTCCTCTTCAACGTATCGCAGGAATTCTGCCGCTATCACAGTTTGGCGCTTTGCTTTTGACCAGACAAAAAACCAGTGGGAATCAATGGGGAGTTCACGCACAGGCAATTTCACCAGACCAGATTGTCCACCGTAAGCCAGAGTATGGGCGGAAAGGATAGAAATTCCTAATTTTGACATAACCAGATGTTTAATGGCCTCATTGCTCTCGATGGTCATTTTTATATTCAGCTGTATTTTATGCTGACGTAAAAACTCCTCCACTGCGTGTCGAGTACCCGATCCCTGCTCGCGAATCAAAAAAGGTTCTTCGAGCAAATGCTTCAGAGACAACCGGCTTCGCTTAGCCAGTGGATGATCCTCATAGGCAATGGCAACCAGCGGATTGTCCAGAAATTCAATACTTTCGGTTTCGATGTCCTGCGGCGGGTGGCTGAACACATAGAAATCGTCTACACCCTGCTTCAAGCGTTCAATGGTCTGTTTACGGTTTCCGACTTTCAATTGTATATCTATGCCCGAATACCGTTCGCAAAAGGGGCCAAGCAGGTGCGGAATAAAGTACTGCGAGGTATTGACTACCGCCAAGCGCAGAGTACCGGATTTGAGTTCGCGCATACTGTTTAGCGACTGGTCCAAACGGGCAAAACTATCCAGCACATCGACGGCCGTCTTGACTAGTGCCAGTCCGGCATCGGTGAATACCAATTGCCGCTGTGAGATATCGTAGAGCGGGGTACCGATCGCCTGCACCAACTTTTTCATTTGCATCGAGACTGTGGGCTGTGTCAGGTGCAGCGCTTTAGCTGCCCCATTGATGCTGCCGTGATCGTGTACAGCCAGCAGAATCTCTAATTGTCGCAGGGTACCCACATGGGCGTGTAGTCGCGATTTCATAATGCTCCCATCAATTTCAGCCGACAGCTACTGCCAACGTATATAGATATTTATCTATTTTAGATATAGATAACATCTATTTCCATCTATTTTCCATATCCCCATAATAGGTACTGAATCCAAAGGGGCGATCAGCCGGCTTTGTCCATGACCGAGTTCCAGGAGCCTAATCCATGACAGACAAGCAATTCAAATTCAGCCTGATTGTCGGCGGCATGTTAGTAACTTTGGGTGCCATCCTGACCATGGAAGCCAGTATTGGCGTCAGTCTGGTAGGCCTGGGCCTGGTGATCGCAACACTAGCTGTACTGGCCCGCAATGCAGGACAGCATGGGGAACGCCAGCGCTTACTGCTGCTCCCTATCGCAATAGAAGAACAGCAAAAGTCCGAATCGACGAGCAAGGGACGATAGAGTATGCAACTCGATGCCGGAATTGCATTCTTTATACTCGGCGCCTTCGCCGCACTGGTTCGTTCTGACATCCAGTTTCCCAAGGGTTTGTATCAATCACTGATCCTGTTTCTTATGGTCGCGATTGGCCTGAAGGGCGGCGTGGCTCTGGCGGAACACGCATCATGGCAATTAATCAACCAATCGATAGTTGTCATACTGCTCGGTGTGCTATTGCCGCTGATTGCATTTCCGGTACTTTTTTATATCGGCGAACTGAAGCGCTTTGATGCCGCCTCTATTGCCGCCCACTATGGATCGGTGAGTGTGGGCACCTATGCGGTTGCCGTGGCCTTTCTGGAGGCCCAAGGCATTGCCTACGAATCCTATATTCCCCTGTTTGTGGTACTGCTGGAAATGCCCGCAATAGCGGTGGGTATTGCGCTGGCCAGGCGCAGGACAGCAGCTACCGGCTCCACTGACACGGTCGATCCACCCAATTCGGGAAAACTATTCCATGAAGTCTTTTTTAACCAGGGTATGGTGTTGATGGTGGGAGGTCTCGCAATTGGAATGGTGGTCGGTGAGCGTATCGAGCGTGTAACACCATTTTTCTTTGAGCTGTTTAACGGCGTGCTGGCCCTGTTCTTACTGAAGATGGGCATGATGGCTGCCGGCCGGTTAAGTGATATCAAACGGTTGAGTAGCTTTATGCTGGCGTTCGGTGTGGCAATGCCGATCGTCGGAGGGGCACTCGGCTGCCTGATAGGGCTGGCCATTGGTTTGTCGACCGGCGGCACCATACTACTGGCCGTATTAGGTGCCAGTGCTTCCTATATTGCCGTACCAGCCGCAATGCAGGTGGCACTACCTCAGGCAAACCAAAGCCTATCAATTGGCGCGTCGCTCGGTATTACTTTCCCCTTCAACGTCTTGATTGGCATTCCGACAATTACCGTCCTTACTCAATGGATCGCGAGATAGATGATATGAACCAGCAAAGAGTTGCAATTATTATGGGCTCACAATCGGACTGGCCCGTGATGCGGCACGCAACCACAGTATTAAAAGAATTCGCTATCAGCTATGACACGGCAGTGGTGTCCGCACACCGCACACCCGATCGCTTATACGAATTCGCCAGCAGGGCAGCGGATCACTACAATGCGATCATCGCCGGTGCCGGCGGAGCCGCGCATTTGCCCGGAATGACTGCCGCCCTAACATGTCTGCCTGTAATCGCTGTTCCGGTTACCAGTAAAGCCCTCAACGGCATCGACAGCCTACTATCCATTGTACAAATGCCAAAGGGGGTTGCGGTAGCAACCCAGGCAATTGGTGAACCGGGCGCCTATAACGCTGGCTTGATGGCCGCACAAATCCTCGCAAGCAAGGATCCCGAGCTGCAATCGCAACTTCTGGCCTGGCGAAAAGAACAAAGCGACGCAGTGCTTGGCGAGGTAGCGTAATGCATATAGCGATTATCGGCTGTGGCCAATTGGCCCGGATGCTGGCGCTGGCTGGCATACCCATGGGTTTAAAATTCAGTTTTATCGCCCAGGCAGAAGAAGACAGCCGCTGTGTCGAAGGGCTCGGTTCGATCGTGCGGTGGCAGCCGGGCAAGTCCACAGAGTGTTTATACCATGAGTTGGGGCGACCGGACCGGATAACTGCCGAGAATGAGCAGGCCAATACATCTCTGCTGAATGGCCTGCAGGCTTATTGCCCAATACACCCGAATCCACAGGCGTTTTCTATCTGTCAGGATCGCCACCGGGAAAAGCAGTTGCTCGAAAGTCTCGACATTCCCTGTGCTGACTATATTGTTTGCCAAGGTAACGATTCACATCTGGACAAGCTGTCTCTCTCGGCAGTAGCCAAATCCTGCCGTGGTGGCTATGACGGAAAAAAACAGTGGGTGTTAAAACGGAGGCAGGATGTCGAGAGTTTTATGCGCCAGGCCAATAGAGAGCACTATATTGTTGAACAATGGGTCCCCTTTGACAGGGAGGTTTCCCAAATATCTGTGCGAGATATCAATGGAACCATTTTCCATTACCCACTAACTGAAAATCAACATCAACAGGGAATACTAAGACAATCAATGGCACCGGCGATAGAAATTCCCGAGAAAATCATATCTGCTGCACATGATTATATCAGCCGGATTCTCGCTGAACTGGATTATGTTGGTGTCATGGCAATGGAGTGCTTTGCTCTAAATGACAGGCTATTAGTCAATGAATTGGCGCCGCGCGTACACAACAGTGGTCACTGGACCCAGTCTGGAAGCGCAACTTGTCAATTTGAAAACCATCTCAGGGCCATTAGCGAGCTGCCTCTGGGCTCCACTAAAAGCCTCGGAATAACCGGCATGGTGAATTTAATCGGCACCGAGAAGCCACCACTGAATGCATTGACGATTGAATCAAGCTTGCATTGGTACGACAAGATCGTACGCCCTGGCCGCAAGCTCGGTCATATTAATATCCTTAGTGAGGATTATCACAGTCTGCTGCAGCAGATGCGGTCGCTTCATCTGGGAAGGGGTTAGCACGCAAGTTAAAAACCGGCTGTCTATGACCTGCATTCCATCAGCATCCTCTAGCACGACAGAACTCGTACAAATGCTGAAATAGTTGAACAAAGACTATCTGCAATATGGGCAGCAATAAGTTTGTATTGGAAAAATAAAAAATCCGCTAAAATTAGGGATAGTTTATGCATAGATCTACACTTGACAGTACGACTTATGAATCGGACAGAACAGACAAATCTGTGCATCTATCGGTTTTGGATGGTATTTTTGCAGCCGATGATTCTCGTGACAACGTACTACACCTGTTGTTTGACCTTGAAAGCTATCAACAGAAACGTAATTTCAGCCATAGGATACGCTTCGGAACACCGGACCCCTGGTCAGAAAGGATGTTGTCCAATCTAATCAACACAATAGAGAACACAAAGCAAATGCTATACGAGGCGAAGCAACGTGACTCACGCCTAAAACTTTAGTATTCAGTAAGGATTCAACATGAACTATTCTAATCCATGCTGATTCTTGTGAGTTGCAAGAAGAAATTTTAGGCAGCCACAGGCAGATGGTATTTATTACCCAACAGCTCTTGCAGTCGGAGAATCCAAATTATGAGACAATTCGTTGTTGCCACTATATCCTCAGCGCCATTACTAATCCATTCGAGTTATGCATTATCTATCGAAGTACTTTCGGCAGAGGATCTCTCATCGCATTGTAGTGGCCTTTCCCAAAAAAGTAAAAGTCCCCATGGAGAGTTTTGCACTCGATATATTCAGGGGTTTATCGATGGTGCAGTGGCGACCGATGCACGGGTTATGTTAAACATAGAAGCCGACTATAAGCACAAACAGACTTTTTCCGAACGCGCATTGCGTACCCGCCTGCCAAGCCGTAGTGAATACCTCCGCGCCGCGCGTTATGCTGAATTCTGCCTTGGGGACCCTGTGCCACTCAGGGAGGTGGTTGAAAATATTGTCAAGGATTTGAAAGAAATTGATACTCCAAGCTCAGACATATCAGCGCGTGAGATGGTTTATCTGTCGCTGAAAAAGCATTATCCATGCAAACCGGAATAGAGTTTTACCGTCTATTAGCAGGTCGCCGAAAAATCCTTTCCCGGCTTTTTAGTCCCTGGTTTGCGACCTAAACACCCATATTTGGGATGGCGGGTGATTGGCAAAACAATTTTTGGCAACCTGCCAGTGCAGCCTGCCCGAGATACAACAGCGGGATCTTAAGAGAAAGAGAATGGACCAGACACAACCGAAATCGCCACTAGCCAACGCTGTTCAACAGTTTATCCGGCTTGAATCCGCCGGGGGAATCCTACTACTATGCGCAGCGATTATAGCGTTGGTCATCGCTAATTCTCCTTTGTCTGATCTTTATGCGGCTTTTTTGGATACGCCTATCGCTGTTCAGATCGGAGCCTTCGAGATCAATAAATCTCTACTGCTGTTGATCAATGATGGGCTAATGGCTGTTTTTTTCTTTCTGATTGGGCTGGAAATCAAGCGTGAAATACTCGAAGGAGAACTGTCCTCCTTTTCACAAATTGCTTTACCCGGGGCAGGCGCCCTGGGCGGCATGCTGATTCCTGCGGCAATCTATGCCTGGCTTAACTGGGGCGACGGGGTGGCCTTGGATGGCTGGGCGATACCAGTTGCTACTGACATCGCCTTCGCTCTGGCACTATTGACAGTATTCGGCCAACGTGTGCCTGTCTCACTGAAGGTTTTTTTATTGACATTGGCGATTTTTGATGACTTGGCAGCGATCTCCATTATCGCAGTATTTTACTCCGCAGACCTTTCCCTGACGGCGCTCGCACTGGGTGCTATGTTACTGCTGGTCGGCACTGTAATGAACCGCCAGGGTGTGAAACGCATTTCCGCCTATGTTCTGTTGGGAGTTATACTCTGGGTTGCGGTCCTTAAGTCTGGCGTTCATGCGACACTGGCTGGCGTATTGATTGCTTTTTGTGTCCCCATGCGTGATGACCGGGGTCATTCACCTCTGCAAATCCTGGAACATCGACTTCATGCTCCTGTCGCCTTGGTTATTCTGCCAATATTCGCCTTTGCCAACGCTGGACTTTCTCTCAGCGGTATCTCACTTGATGAATTAGCACACCCGGTCACCCTAGGGATTATTCTGGGCCTGGTGGTTGGCAAGCCTATTGGAATTCTCGGTTTTGTCGGAGCTGCGGTAGCGCTGGGTATTGCCCGACTACCCGACAGAGTTACATGGTCACAGCTACTGGGCGTAGCAATGGCCTGTGGCATTGGGTTTACTATGAGCCTCTTTATTGCTGGATTGGCATTTGAGCATGGTAGTGGCGACTACTTTAGTCGCGATCGCCTGGGCATATTGATAGGTTCCATCTTGTCAGCCATGGCGGGTTATGTGATTTTGCAGTTCAGCCTCCCCAAGATATCACAGCAGGAATCGGAAGCAGTAACTACTTGATCGTGTGTGCAAGGAAGTACTCTAAGCTAAATTAGGATAACGGATCACCTCCTCCAGCTGCCTTTGTTTAATCTGGCAACCAAATAGGTTGCCAGATTAGCAGCCATTCATTCCGCAAAAACACTGTCATCTGCTTTTTGCCGCAAGCCCATGTTGAGAAAACCAGGGAAAGCTGGTTCAACGGCCCCCTGGAGAAGCAGCTACTGCTGCGCCAGAATCAACCACTAGACGGTTTCTTCCCCTTTAATAGCCCCCGCAGTGGACAGCACTAACTATAGTTGTGGCTGAGTGATGCCGATAGCCAGGTGGCTGTCTGTGCCGCAGTCCCAAAAGGTACTCCACGCCCCGTGATTGCCGCGTTAATAAAGTGGGCATGGGCGGTTAAAGACACGGAGGGATCAGCCTCTTCCTGTCCGGTTGAGGTGCGGGTTTTGCAGCAGATACAAAGGAAAGGAGTCAATGGCAGCTGCTTCCCATAAGGATGGCTCCAGTTTCACAGGCGGTTCAGCCGCAGGTCTGCTGGGACTTCTTGTCCCTTTGCTGGCCGTGGGAGCTTTCCTGGGCCTGTTGTCACAGCTGCCCAAGACTGCGGCGGGCGAAACCATCACCTTTGGTGTCCCCTGGGTGCCCAGCCTGGGCATCAGCGCGGGCTTCTTTATCGACGGGTTGAATCTGCTGTTCGCGCTGCTCATCAGCGGGATTGGCTTTTTCGTTGCCATTTACGCCGCTGGCTATCTGCGCGGACACCCGCTGTTGCGACGCTTCTACCTCTATTTACTGCTATTCATGGTGAGCATGCTGGGACTGGTGCTGGCCGCCGATCTGATTACGCTGTTCGTATTCTGGGAACTGACGACGATCGCGAGCTATCTTCTAATCGGCTTCAATCACGAAGCTAAGGTTGCGCGCCGCGCCGCCCTGCAGGCCCTGCTTTTGACCACACTGGGAGGACTCTGTCTGCTGGCCGGGCTGATACTACTGGGTGGTGCGGCCGGCAGTTTTAACTGGGTGGACATTCTCGCCAACACCGGCCACCTCAGCCAGCACCCGCTCTATATACCGATTCTGGCTCTGCTATTACTAGGGGCATTCAGTAAGTCGGCGCAGTTTCCCTGGCACTTCTGGCTGCCTAATGCGATGGCAGCGCCAACGCCAGTGAGTGCCTATCTGCACTCTGCGACCATGGTCAAGGCGGGCATTTATCTGCTGGCCCGTGTACACCCTCTGCTGGCCCCCACGGAATTGTGGGAGTGGACGCTGACCCTGGTGGGCTCCACCACCGGTGTCATAGCAGCAATACTGGCGCTGCGACAGACAGACCTGAAACTGGCCCTGGCTTATTCCACGGTAGTGGCCCTGGGCCTGCTGACCATGTTTCTCGGCTCCGATGATTCGGTGGCCATCGCCGCGGCAATCACTTTCGTTCTGGTGCATTCCTGTTACAAGGCCGGGCTATTTATGGTTGTGGGCATCATCGATCACCAGACCGGCACCCGGGATCTGAGAAAACTGGGCGGGCTGGGGCTGGCTATGCCGATCTGCTGGTTCTGCGCCATGGCCGCGGCTCTGTCGATGGCTGGATTCCCCCCCTTCCTGGGGTTCATCGGCAAGGAGCTGAAGTACGAGGGTGCCCTGGCTATCGCCACGGAACCCGTTTTGGTGGTGGGCGCGGCGGTATTTACCAATGTACTGATGGTGGCGGTGGCAGCCACTCTGGCACTAAAGCCATTTCTCGGTCCGCGCCGGACACAGTGGGTCCATATCACCGACGGCTCCCCGGCACTCTGGCTGGGGCCGCTGGTGCTGAGCGCCCTGGGTGTGGCATTTGGACTTTTTACCCCCCTTATTGCCGAGGGCCTGGTACAGCCGGCGGTGGCCACCATCCTGGGGCGGCCGGAAGTAGTGCAGTTCAAGCTGTGGCATGGCATCAATGTGCCGCTACTGCTAAGCATACTCACGCTGGTTTTCGGCACCGCAGTCTTTGTGGCCCAGCAGCCACTGCGAGCGGGAATCGCGCGATTGCTGCAGCGGCTGCCGACAACATCCGACCTTCTGTGGGATGCCGGGCTCTCGGCTCTGAGGCGGTGCGCTGCGGCGCAGACACACCTGCTGCAATCGGGCCTGTTGCGACGTTATCTGTTCGTGATCTTCACAGCCGTTGCGATCGCCCTGGCGCTTGCCCTGTGGCGCAATGCAGATCTGATGCCGGGGCTGGCACCACCGGGGCTCAACGTCAAGGAGTGGACCGCTTTGGCACTGGTTGCGGCGGCGGCGGTATTAACCGCTGCCGCCAGGACGCCGCTGGCTGCCATTTGCGCGCTGGGTGCCCTGGGCGTGGGCATGGCCCTTCTGTACCTGTTTTTTGGTGCACCGGACCTGGCCATTACCCAGTTACTGGTAGAGACCCTGTTTCTGGTACTGGCTGTGGCGGCCCTGCGCCAGCTGCCGGTAGTCTCCAGCGCCCGCAGGCGGCTCCTGCGGCCATTTGACGGACTATTGGCTGCCGCGGTGGGTGCAGCTTTCACGGTCACGACATTGGCAGTGATCCAGACACCTTTCCGCAGCGACGTGAGCGAGTACTTCATCGCCAAGGCGGTACCAGAGGCTATGGGCCGCAATATTGTCAACGTAATACTGGTGGACTTCCGCGCTCTGGACACTTTTGGTGAGGTGGTTGTGATATTCACTGCAGCGATCGCCGCTGCAACCCTGGTGGGCGCCCGCAGCCGGGAGTCGGGCAAATGAACTCCGTGGTCCTGCAAACCGCTACCCGCGCCCTGGTAGCACTGTTGCTGATGTTTTCCGTGTACATGCTGATACGGGGGCACAACCAGCCCGGCGGAGGCTTTATCGCCGGATTGATAGCGGCAGCCGCTTTCACTCTGTTCACCCTGGCTTGGGGGACAGCCGCCGCCCGAAGCGCACTGCGTATTCAACCGGGCACACTGGCGGCGCTGGGCGTTCTGCTGGCAGGGACCTCGGGGATGGTGGCGGGCTTCGCCGGCGAGCCGTTATTTACCGGCCAGTGGTTGTTCCTTGGCGGTGCGGACGGCGACAAAAAAGTGGCTCTGAACAGTGTGCTGGCGTTTGACATCGGCATTTATCTGGCGGTGCTGGGAGCAGCACTTGTATTGATTTTTGCTCTGGAGGAGAAACCCTAGCCATGGAAACAGCAGTCGCTCTGGTGATCGGAATCTTGGTGGCGACAGGTGTCTACCTGATGCTGGAGCGCTCCCTACTGCAATACCTGTTTGGCCTGGTATTACTCAGCAACGCCGCCAACCTGGTGATATTCACCGCCGGCCGGCTGGCCCGGGCGACTCCGCCACTGGTACCAGCGGGGATGACGGAGCCACCGCAGCCGGTGGCGAACCCTCTGTCCCAGGCCCTGATCCTTACTGCCATTGTGATCGGCTTTGGTCTGCTGGCCTTCGCCCTGGCACTGATCGCACGGAGCTACGCCCGCTTTGGAACCCTGAATTCGGATCGCATGCGGGTGGCCGAACCAGTGAACTCTAAAGAGAATCGAGACGGGTGAGCTGGCTGCTATCCCTGCCATTTTTGGCACCGATCATCGCCGCGCTGATCACTTATCTCACGCGTGGCCAACCCAGTGTGAATCGAGTTGTGTCTGTGTGCAGCTGCACTGTCCTGCTGGGCGCAGCCCTGACCCTGTTCGCCCTGGTGGAATCCGGAGGCGTGCGCAGCGCGCAATTGGGCGACTGGCCGGCGCCCTTCGGCATCACCCTGGTAGTGGACCGTCTGAGCGCCACAATGCTGTTGATAACAGCTGTAGTGGGTCTGGCAGTGGCCATATACGCACTGTCGGATATCGACAGTGGTCGGGAAAAACTCGGTTACCACTGCTTTTTCCAGCTGTTGCTGGCCGGAGTGTGCGGCAGCTTCGCGACCGGTGACCTGTTTAATCTGTACGTGTGGTTTGAGGTGATGTTGATCGCGTCCTTTGCGCTACTGGTACTGGGTAGCGAGGGAGTTCAACTGGATGGGGGAATCAAGTACGTGGCGATGAACCTTGTCTCCACATTACTAATGTTGACCGCCATAGGCCTGCTCTACGGCGTTTGCGGCACGCTCAATATGGCGGATTTGCACCTGCAGCTCGCGCAGGTCGACAACCAGATGACCACGGATCTTCTGCGTGTGCTGTTTATCTGTGCATTTGGCATCAAAGCGGCGCTTTTCCCGCTGTTTTTCTGGCTTCCCGCTTCCTATCACGCGCCGCCCTTGGTGGTGACCGCAGTGTTTGCCGGCCTGCTTACCAAAGTGGGCGTCTATGCGCTTATCCGTACTTTTACTCTGATTTTCCCCCAGGGGGATGGCTTCGGGCACCAGCTGCTGCTGGCGACAGCTCTAGCCACCATGTTGACCGGGGTCCTGGGCGCTGCGGCGCAGAACGAATTCCGCAAAATTCTGTCGTTTCACATTGTCAGCCAAATCGGTTTTATCGTATTGGGGCTGGCCTTGAACAATCCCCTGGCCCTGGCAGGGGCGATTTTCTATATGGTTCACAACATAGTGGCGAAAACCAACCTGTTTCTAATCAGCGGTACCGCCAGTCGCCTGACCGGGAGTTATGAACTGGCGCAGATCGGCGGCCTCTACCGGGCCGCACCGCTGCTGGCGACACTGTTTTTTATCGCCGCCTTCAGCCTCGCCGGCTTCCCCCCACTATCCGGCTTTTGGGCTAAATTTCTGCTACTGAAAGCCAGCCTGGATCAGGCGGCTTACTGGGTGACGGCGGTGGCGCTGATTACCGGAGCGCTGACACTTTTTTCCATGAGCAAAATCTGGGCCGAAGGGTTTTGGAAGAACCATCCCGCCGGCAACTGCCAGGGGGTTGGCGCACTGGGCTTTGGGGAACGTGTGCAGCGGCTGACACCGGCAATCGCCCTGGCCCTGATCACGCTGTTACTGGGTCTGGTACCAGAACCTTTTATCCGCTTCTGTCTGGCCGCCGCCCAGGAACTGCTGGACCCGGGTGACTATTTGACGGCGGTACTGACATCGGGAACCTAGCAGGCTGTTGAAATTCGAAGAATTTCGACGCCTGGTACCGGAATATGGATGTTCCGGCAAAATCGGCGACGCCTAAGTCGTTGATTTTGGGAGAAAAGTGAAAATCACATTTTTCGCTTTTCGTGTGTTGCAAAAGGCAGGATGCCTTTTTCAACAACCTGCTAGTGATCACCCGCCTTGCAATCGGCCCACTCAGCTGATGTATGAGTGAGAGTGCGGTGCCACGACAGACAATCCGGAGGTGCATTGCGATGCGACTTTTTCTGCTCAATATCCTGTTGGCAATCGCCTGGACGGCACTGACCGCCAGCGCGACTCTACTGAATTTTGTCACCGGTTTTCTGCTGGGATATCTGGCGCTTGCGATTTCCCACCGATACGGACGCGACCGGGAGTATTTTCGCCGCTTGCCGCGCGCCCTGGGACTGGCCGCGTTGTTTCTGCGCGAGTTACTGGTATCGAGCCTGCGCACTGTCTACGAAGTATTGTCGCCACCTCCCAACAGCAAACCGCGCATTATCCGGGTGCCCCTGGAAATCCGCGACAACCGGCAGATACTGACACTCACTTATTTGCTGTTGCTAACGCCGGGCACGCTTGTTCTGGATGTGGCCCGCGGCAAGGATGCTATCTATGTTCACACACTGTTTGCGCAAGATGCGGAAGCATTCCGAGTGGAACTGCAGCGAGGGTTCGAACGCAGGGTGCGGGAGGTGATGTCGTAATGACCATCGCAGATACAAACCCGCTGATGCTGGCATACGCGGTCAAAGCGGCGTCATGGTTGCTGTTGACCGCACTGGGGCTGTCCTTTATCCGTGTCGCCCGCGGCCCTACACTAGCCGACCGGGTGGTAGCGCTGGATGTGCTGAACATCATCGCAGTCGCCTACTGTGCACTGTTAGCAATCGCCTCCGGGCGAGCTGTTTACCTGGACGTGGCCATCGCACTGGCGCTGGTGGCCTTTCTGGTTACGGTGGCCTTTGCGCGGTATATCGAGTACAGCGGCGTACAGGTGAACCGGGAACGGGAGGTGGCTGGCGATGCCGATGACTGAAGCACTGGTGGCTCTGCTGATTCTGGGTGGCAGTTTTTTTGGTTTTACCGCGGCCCTCGGCCTGCTGCGCATGCCCGATATCTACACGCGCATGAGCACTTCGGGCAAGGCGGCAACCTTCTGCTGCGGTTTGCTGTTGGCGGCCGTAGCCACCCTGTTCCGGGATCCGCAGGTAACCGCCCGGGCACTGGCGGCAATCCTGTTTCTGCTCCTGACGGTTCCCCTGGGCGCCCATATGATCGCGCGCGCCGCCTTCAGGGTGAAGAGCCCCATGTGGCAGGGCACAGAGGTGGATAACGATGTGAAGCCCGACAGTGCTGCCCCGAAGCAATCCAGCGCGGACTAGCAGGGATGTCCAGGTCGCAAATCAAGTGTGTATTTGCTTGATTTGTCGTGGAGGGTTTGCGGACATACGCCCCAAACCCAGGTTGGGGAAAAAGCAGGGAAGTCTTTTCAACAATCTGCCAGGGAACCAGTTCTTCCTTCACATCCATTTGGCCCACCGGGCGGTTAATGAACAATCCCCTTGTCCTCACCCGCGGTTTTGGTGTTTGATTGCGATGTATCTAACAGCCCGCTGCCAAGGGCAAGAATGTTCGAGTCGCAAATCAAGCGTGTAACTGCTTCATTTGTCGTGGAGGGTTTGCGGGCATACACCGCAAGCCCGGGTTGTGGAAATCCATGCAAGGCTTTTTCAACAATCTGCTAGGGAACCCCTGATTAATTCTGTGTACCCGATAAATGGGAATAATCGTGAACCGCCATCGCTATTTCAAAACCCACAGCGGCTGTCGACGCGGCTCCAGCGATCCGGGTAACAGTTTGCGCCGACGGTGCTGCCCAACTCCCGGCCGTACGCAAACGCCCTCTTTGACAGCACCCCCAATAAGATGACAAACGAGACACAAGCCCGCCCAAACGGGGACACACCAAACAACAAGCGCGAAATCTGGAGTTGGGCCCTGTACGATTGGGCCAACTCCGCATTTGCCACAGTGGTATTGGCAGGTTTCTTCCCGCTCTTGTACCAGGATTTCTGGAGTGCGGACACCACGCCGGAAGTGTCCAATTTGCGCCTCGGCTGGACCAATGCGGCTGCTTCGCTGGTTATAGCGCTGAGCGCGCCATTGATCGGCGCCTTCGCGGACCGTCTGGGGGCCCGCAAGCGGCTGCTGTTTGCCTTTGCCCTGCCCGGTATGATCGCCACCGGACTGATGATGGGTGTGCCGCAGGGGGCCTGGCTCTACGCGTCCTGCCTGTTTGTGATCGCCACTATCGGCTTTCAGGCCGCCAACCAGCTCTACGATGCACTGTTGGTCAGCGTCGCGCCACGCAACCTCTGGCACCGGGTGTCCGGTCTCGGCTTCGGCCTGGGCTACCTGGGCGGCGGCCTGCTGTATCTGATCTGTGTGATCGCCGCCCTCAATCCCGCCACTTTTGGTTTCAGCACCAGCACCAATGCGGTACTGGCTGCATTTCTGCTCACAGCCCTGTGGTGGGGGTTTTTCTCGATACCGCTGCTGCGACGGGTGAGGGAACCAGCGCCGTCCACCAGCGGGAACAGCGGCGGCCTGCTGCGACAGGTACTGAGCGAGGTGGGCCACACCCTCAGACTGCTGCCCCGCCATCGCACTGTACTGGTGTTCCTGATCGCCTACTGGCTGTATATCGACGGTGTGGGCACCATCATACGCATGGCGGTGGCCTATGGCCGGGCACTGGGATTTGAGCGCTCCCATTTGATTCTGGCACTGCTGCTGGTGCAGTTTGTCGGCTTTCCCGCGGCAGTGCTATTCGGCCGCCTGGGCGAGTGGATAGGCCCCAAGCGGGGTATCTACATAGGCCTGGCGATCTATACCATCGTCTGCGTTTGGGGCGCTTTCATCCGCGCCCCCTGGGAATTTTACGCCATCGCCGTGTTGATCGGCCTGGTCCAGGGAGGGGTGCAGGCACTGAGCCGCTCCTTCTATGCCCAGTTGATCCCGGCGGAAAAAAGTGGCGAGTTCTTCGGCTTCTACAATCTGATGGGAAAATTTGCCGCCTTGATCGGGCCGCCGCTGTTTGGCCTGATGGGTACCTGGTTCGGGGATGTGCGCTACTCGATGCTGTCCGTGATTGTGCTGTTCATTGCAGGGGCGGTGGTGCTGGCGCGGGTGCCCGCCACCGAACCCCGATAACCGCAGCTGGATGACAGCGCCGGCGCGGCTATCTATCATTGCCCACCCCGCAGCACCCATCCTCCCGGTAGCAGGAATGAAACCGAAAAACCGCCGACCACCGGTGCGAAAGCCCAGTGTGACGATTGAAAAACTAAGCCACGAAGTGCGCGGCATAGCGCGACACGAAGGCAAGACCCTGTTTGTCGACAATGCCCTGCCGGGCGAGACGGTCAAGGTTCAGTACACTTCCAGCCGCTCGAAGTTTGATGAAGCAGTGGCGGTGGAAGTCCAACAGGCGTCGCCGCACCGGTGCGAGCCCCTCTGCCGCCATGCAGATGTCTGCGGCGGCTGCGCCCTGCAACATATGCAGTCCGACGCGCAGATCCGCGCGAAGCAGGAGATTCTGCAGGATCAGCTGCGGCGCATCGGCGGACTGGAGGTGGCGGAAATACTGCCACCCCTGGTGGGGGAGGATTTTGGCTACCGGCGCCGGGCGCGACTGGGCGTGCGCGCTTCGCGCCGCACAGGGGTGATTGTGGGGTTTCGCGAGAAGCGCTCCAATAAACTGGTTCCTATCGAGGAGTGTCCCATACTGGCGCAGAACTTCGACCGGCATCTGGCGCAACTGCGCCGCACACTGGAAGACTGCGCGGGGCGGTCCCACATATCCCATATCGAGCTGGCCCTGGGTGAGGATACCGCTGCGGCGGTTCTGCGCCACCTGGAGCCCCTGCCCGAGGCGGACCTGGAGCGCTGGCGCACTTTCAGCGGCAATACCGGGCTTCATATCTATCTTCAACCCGGCGACGACCAGAGTGTGCGCAAGCTGTGGCCCCAGGATGGCGATATGCTGCTGCAGTACACTCTGCCGCAATTTGATCTGGCGATGCGCTTCCACCCGCTGGATTTTATCCAGGTAAATTTCCCTATCAATCGCAAACTGGTAGGGCTGGCTCTAACCCTGCTGGACCCGCAGGCGGACGAACGCTTGCTGGACCTGTTCTGCGGTCTCGGCAATTTTACCCTGCCGCTGGCGCGCCGCGCCCGGGAAGTAGTGGGTGTGGAAGGTGCCAATGCTCTGGTGCAGAGGGGTATTGGCAACGCTGACTACAATGGCCTGGGGAATGCGCACTTCCACACCGCCGACCTCACTCGGGACATTACGCGGGAACCCTGGGCCAGACAGGGGTTCGACAAGATCCTGCTGGACCCGCCCCGCACCGGCGCCCACCAAATAGTGGATCAGCTGGCGCGTTTCGGAGCGAGCAGGGTGGTCTACGTATCCTGTAATCCGGCCACGCTGGCACGCGATGCGGCACTGTTCAGCAAGCTGGGCTACAGCCTGACAAAAGCGGGGGTGGTGGACATGTTTCCGCAAACCGCCCATGTGGAATCCATCGCCTTGTTCGAGCGGGGGAAATAAATGCCGGTGTCGCCGGACCTGCCCCAAGCGGTACCGGACCACTGGAGCAATCTGCTCTGGTCTATGGGCTCACCGCACATAGTCCGCGACTGCGGTCTGCCACTGCTGGAGGATTCGCGCCGCCGCGCGCTCTGGCATTATTTCAACGCACCGGAAACCCGCCTGCGCCTCCGGCCTGAGCTGGAGCGCTTCCTTGCCGATTCGCCCAGCCGGCGTCTGGGTATCTACTTCGAACACCTGTGGGCCTTCACTTTCAGCCATCACCCGGACTACGCATTGCTGTATCGCAACCTGCCTCTGCGTGTCGGCGGCCAGACACTGGGGGAGTTGGATTTTGTAGTGCAATACCTGCCCGACAACGCCGTAGAGCACTGGGAGGTGGCGGTAAAGTTCTACTTGCAGGTGAGCACCGAACACTGGCTGGGGCCGGGCCTGCAGGACCGGCTCGATGCCAAGCTGAAGCGGATGCGGGAGCACCAGTTACCGGTCGCCCGACACAGCGCAGCCGACAGATTTTTCAGCCGCCACCAGTTGGCGATCGACCGCCAGTGGGCACTGCTGCCCGGCCGCCTGTTCCGACCGCTCAACCGCGGTGCGGGGGCGCCGGCGTCATTCATCAACCCCGACTGCGCCGATTTCTGGTGGTGTGATGAAGAGGCTTTTTCCGCCTGGTCACTGCAGCGGGACTGCCGCTGGTTACAGCTGCCCCGCAGCTGCTGGCTGGCGCCACTGACCGGTGCAGACTATGAGTCCGCTGAACAAACCCCGTTGCTGACACCGACGACACCCATATGCCTGGCGGGCATTACTCCCAGCGGGGAGCAGACCCGGGGCTTCCTGGTCCCTGACGACTGGGCCCGGCGCGCGCTTTCCGCGTGTGCGGATCCGGCAGGCTCCACTTAGGGCCTGTTGACACTAACTGAGATAGCCCTGCTGCCACTGGTTTTGTGGCCTGCAAGGCAGGAATTGCGCTGTGTGGTGGGTCCACATAAGCAATTTCTAACGCCGCTGGGCGCGAAACCAGGGGCAGCCCTTCGGGTTGTGCCGGAAAAGGCGCCACTCTTCGTTGCTCGTCGCTCATTTGGAACAACCAAACCGCGCTCCTCTTGCCTCGATTGGCCCCTTTTCTGTCACAACAGGGCCAACTCCGTTAGTGTCAACAGGCCCTAAGCGGTCCAGTCGCCACAATCACGCAACCCGATTGACACCAGGGGTTTCCCGGTTATAATTTTCAAAAATTTCTGAAAGTTCGAAAGTTGATGAAACCATCCAGTCAGGTGCAGGCATTCGTGCTGCACTTTGGGGAAATGGGCAGCCGCTGGGGTTTTAACCGCACGGTGGGACAGATGCTGGCCCTGTTGACTATCAGTCCGGAGCCGCTGCACGCGGAGCAGCTGGCCGAAGCGCTGAAAATCAGCCGCGGCAATGTCAGCATGGGGCTCAAGGAACTGCAGTCCTGGCGCCTGATCGAATTGCGCCACCTGCCGGGAGACCGGAAGGATTACTTTACCGCCGCCGGCTCCATCTGGGACATGGCCCGCACCGTCTTTAACGAGCGGCGCAGGAGAGAGCTGGACCCGACACTGTCGCTGTTGCGCCAATTATTGCTAAACGACCCGCAGGATAAGGAGGAGGCCAAATCCCAGGATAAGATGCGCGAAATCTACCAGCTGCTGGAGCTGCTGGACCAGTTTGCCAACACGCTCAACCAGCTCAGTGAAAAGGACCTGCGGCGGCTGATGAAGTTGGGCTCCAGTCTGCACAAGCTGCTGGAACTGCGCGGCAAAGTGAAAGGAGGGACACAGCGCTCGGGGGACTAGCAGGCTGCCTTTTTCAACAACCTGCACCCTGCCCCACGCTGAAGAAAGCAAAACCCGGACGCGCCGGAGCATCTATCCTTTGCCTCGAAGCGTCATTGATCAGCCGAGATTAGCATGCCAGATACACTGATACTGTCGAGGATACAGTTCGCTGCCAACATCAGCTTTCATATCCTCTTCCCCACCATCACCATCGCACTCTGCTGGATACTGCTCTTTTTCAAGCTCCGCTACGACCAGACCGGGAATCCCGTATGGATGCGCGCCTACCGTTTCTGGGTCAAGGTGTTCGCACTCACCTTTGCCCTGGGTGTGGTGAGCGGCATTACCATGTCATTCCAGTTTGGCACCAACTGGCCGGGTTTTATGGAGACCGTCGGCAATATCGCCGGGCCACTGCTGGGTTACGAGGTGTTGACGGCATTTTTTCTCGAGGCGACTTTCCTGGGCATCATGTTGTTCGGCATCAACAAGGTGCCCAGCAAAGTGCATACGCTGTCGGCCTTTCTGGTGGCCGTGGGCACCACCCTGTCCGCCTTCTGGATTCTCGCCCTCAACTCCTGGATGCAGACACCCAGCGGGTTTGAAATACGGGAAGGTGTGGTTCACGCCACCAGTTGGACCGAAGTGATTTTCAATCCCTCTTTTCCCTACCGCCTGACACATATGCTACTGGCCTCGGGCCTGACGGCGTCTTTCTTCGTCGCTGGCCTGTCCGCCTACAGAATTCTCCGCGGCGACCAAAAGCAGGCACCGCGCCTGGCGCTCAAAACGGGCCTGTTTGTAGCGGCAGTGCTGACCCCTGTGCAGGCCTATGTCGGCGACTTGCACGGCCTCAATACCTTCGCACACCAGCCGCAGAAAATTGCCGCGGTGGAAGGCGTCTGGGAAACCGAGCGCGGCGCACCACTGCTGCTGTTCGCCATCCCCGATGAAAAGCAGCGCACCAATCACTTCGAAATCGCCATTCCAAAATTGGCGAGCCTGATCCTCACCCACGATGCGGACGGTGAAATCCGAGGTCTGAATGAATTCAAGGGAAACCACCCACCGGTAAAGCCAATCTTTTTCGCTTTTCGCATCATGGTGGGCATGGGGCTGCTGATGTTGCTGGTGGCCTGGGTCGGCTGCTTTTTCCTGCGCAAACCCGGGGACCCACCCAGATGGATGCTGAAAACCCTGGTGGCAATGACTTTCTCCGGCTGGGTCGCGACCCTGGCGGGCTGGTATGTCACAGAAATCGGCCGCCAACCCTGGCTGGTCACCGGAATACTGGCAACCGCTGACGCGGTGACCCCGGTCGCCCCTGGCAATGTAGGCCTGTCCCTGAGCATGTATCTCATTGTCTATGTACTCCTCATGTGGGCCTATATCCACACGCTGAGAGTGATGGCATTGAAAGCGGTCAAGGTGGAGGAGTTCGAGACCGAGCCTCCCCAGGTGACCGGCAGTCTCACCAATCTCCCGGAATCGGCTCAGGAGGGCGCGGTATGACTATCGAAACCATGACCTTCGCCGACTGGCTGCCGGTTATCTTTATCGGCCTGATGGGCCTGGCGGTGCTCATCTATGCGATTCTGGACGGCTATGATCTGGGTGTGGGGATACTGCTGCCCATGCAGACACAGGACGAGCCCCAAAGGGACACCATGATCGCCTCCATCGGCCCCTTCTGGGACGCCAACGAAACCTGGCTGGTACTGGCCATCGGTATCCTGCTGATCGCCTTTCCCAGTGCCCACAATCTGATCCTGATGAAGCTGTATATCCCGGTTGCCATTATGTTGATCGGCCTGATCATGCGCGGTGTTGCCTTTGATTTTCGCGCCAAGGCGGCGGTTGATCGCAAGCTCACCTGGGACAGGGTTTTTAAGGCGGGCTCGCTGCTGACCGCACTCACCCAGGGCTACATGCTGGGCCAGTATGTAATGGGCTTCAACCACAGCTGGCAGGCACTGCTGTTTTCCGGCCTCAGTGCACTGGGGGTCACCGCCGCCTACACCTACATCGGCGCCGCCTGGCTGGTAATGAAGACCGAGGGGGAACTGCAGGTGCGGGCAGTCCGGTGGGCCCGGCGCGCAGGCCGCTCCACCCTGCTGGGTGTGGTGGCGGTGTCAGCGATCAATCCACTGGTAAACCCGGACGTCTTCGACCGCTGGTTTACCTACCCACTGGTGATGTTCGTATTGCTGATCCCGACACTGTGCTTCGCCGCCTTTGTAGCCAACGACCGACTGCTAAAACGCCTGCCGAAGGAAAACGACCGCTATTGCCGCACCCCCTTTCTTCTCACCGCCGGCATCTTTCTGCTGTGTTTTACCGGCCTAGCATTCAGCTTTTTCCCAGACATAGTGCCGGGCAAACTGGATATCTGGGCAGCGGCCAGTGCACCCGAGTCACTGGCATTTATCCTCGTCGGGGCAGTGATCGTAGTTCCGGTTATCCTCGCCTATACGGCCTTCTCCTACTATGTATTTTTCGGCAAGACAACCGACCTGAATTATCACTAGCGGGCTGTTGAAAAAGTGTTTTTCAGCAGCCTGCTGCCCCGAACAGGGATGTTCGGGATGTAAATCCAGACTGTAACTACCCGAATCCTTGCGGAGGTCCTGCGGGTCTGCCCCATGTGCAGAGGTTGTAAACAATCTGCGAAGACCTTTTCCTGCAAACCGCCTGGTATTGCTCGCCCCATGCGCCCGCCCCACACCAAAGTCTGCAACCGCTTTGGTTTTATAACTTTGTAGGCCTGCCTCCCGATTAACCCCGGGCCGAGGGCCATTAGAGCGATTAGCAACGAGCAGTGACTGTATTACAGTCCCTGCCCGCATTCTTGTCTCAAAAAACAATAATGACAAGAAATAACTAAGGGGCGAAGCCCGGCCAAATATTAATCCGCTCCCGGAAGACAGCAAGCAGCTAGATATCATGGATATAACAATAATTAAAAATTTTCGGCTTATTAAAAGAAAGGTAAAAATTATCTCTCTGTACGAGTGTTTTTGTTCACATATGGGCAGTCTTGCCTCTTGCAGAAGAGACTGCCACTCTCGATAATCCATGTCATGAAAAGCCAAACCGCCATGAGAGCAGGGAAGCATCTGAATCCGGTATCGACTTGTCGGGCCCGGCAGGGAGTGCTTTCTACCGACGCAGAACCGATAGAGAGTAAATGCAGCTTTGACAGAATCTGAACGAGCAATAACAAGAGGACGCCATGCGGAGTTGCCGCGCACACCCCAGCGCCGCAACGGACGCAAGAAGTTCGAAAAGCTCCTGGACAACCTTGAACAGCTGCTACAGTTTCGGGAAGCCAGCGAAATCACGCTTGCCGGTCTGAGTGAGACCGCCGGCGTGCCCACCGCGTCCGTATACCATTTTTTCCCCAGTCGCTCCGCCGCACTCGCGGCCCTGACACAACGCTATTTTTCCGCTCCACCCAGCGCGGAACAATTTATTCCAGCTGGGAAGACCTGGTTGCGCTGGCAGGATTTGTTCAGCCAGTTTCTGGATCGCCTCCTAAGTCAGTTTTCGCACAATATTCCCATGCAAAAACTCAAACTCGGCCCAACGCCCTGTTGGGCGACGCGCGAACTGCTGGTGGAGTACAACCGGGCTCTGGCCAACCTTCTGTATCGCCACATGCAGGAGCACTTTATACTGCCATCGTCTCACAGCTGGCGCGAACGCTTTCTCATGGCCATCACCATTGTCGACTCTTTCTGGTCCCTGTCTTTTAGCCGCGATCATCAGATTACGGAACAGGCCAACCAGGAAAGCAAGCGCGCCGCCCTGGCCTATCTGCGGCTTTATCTGGGCGAAACCCTGACACGCCGGCTGGAGGCACAGGCACTGTCCTGAGCGGCTAACCGCAGCCCTATGCCATAACCTGTAAAAATTTGCCCCCCCACCTGTCCCCGCACCCGCCGGAAGTCCGTTCCAACGCCTGAATTTAATTGGACCACTGCGATAAACCCGCACGCACTGACTTGCACTTCAACGAGCCATGCAAATTTTGTGAACTGGAGCACGGTTATTGCACCAATTTATGACAAGCGACTACACTTGTTTTTATAGCCAACCAGCCAGGAGCCCCGGATGTCAATCGCCCCACATACCCTCGAGAAAGATTTTCCGGCATACAGGGCGACCATCAAAAGACTGATTCAGGAGGATTTCCAATTCAGGTCCGAGAGTGCTACCTACAACAAACTGGACAAACAGATTCGAGGGCTGGAGCAGCGGGGTGTCGGCACCGATGATAACCATTTCAACACCCTAAAGATCCAGCGGGCGCGCATGAAGGACCAGCTGTACCGCCGCATCACCGACAGTGCCGACGGACATGAATTGACAGGCAACCGCACAGATCTTTGATCCAGGTGGACTGCCCGCTGAGCCACCCCGGCTCGCCGGCCACCTACTGGACATCAGCGCGCCCCTTTTGCACACTGCCGGGATCCTGCCCGGCATAGCGGAGCCCGCCACTATGAAATTGTTCTATACCAACGCCTCGCCCTACGCGCGCAGTGTGCGCATAGTGTTGCGCGAGTACGGTCTGGAGGAGCGGGTCGGGGAGACCATCTCCCATCCATTTGATGATGCACCGGAATTTTTGGCCAGCAATCCACTGGGCAAGGTACCCTGCCTGACCCTCGACGACGGCCAGGCAATTGTTGACAGCGAGGTCATCTGCGCCTACCTGGACCGGGTCATGGGCAGCGGTCGGCTTGGGGGGATATTAGAGTCGGACTGGGCCCTGAGGACTTATTACGGCGTCTGTTCCGGGCTCATCGACACACTGGTGCTGTTGCGCCAGGAAAAGGTGCGCGAGCAGCAGGAACTGCGCTCCGATTTTTGGTGGCAGCGTTATCAGAATGCCATAAGCCGCACGCTGGAATATCTGAACCGGCACAGCCAGCGACTGGGCGATACCCTGTCCCTCGCGCATATCAATCTGGCCTGCGCGCTTGATTATCTGAACTTCCGGCATCCGGAAATCAACTGGCGCAACGCCCACGGGGCGCTGGTAAGGCTGGCGGATGACCTGGAACAGCGAACTTCGTTCCAGGCCACCCGCCTGCAGGAATAGTTTCGCCCGGGGCCCACTTCAATACAGCCGTCGCAGGCTACCCGCAGCGCCCCAAAAGGGCCGGAACTATTGCGCAACGGGCACCCGGCCCAGGTCCCCTTCCATTTCCACCGCCAGAAATGACATCACTATCCAGGCGGCCACATTCTGCTTGAGGATCTCCGGGTCCACCTTGTCCAGCGTGTCGTTGGGGGTGTGGTGGTAATCGAAATAGTCGGTGCCGTCCTGGTAGAGGCCAAAGGCGGGTACGCCCCTGGCGACGAAGACGCTGCTGTCCGGACCGCCGGAAGACTTGTTGTGGCCGCGCTCGATACCCAGTGGCGCCAACAGGCGCATCATCTGATCGGCAATGTCGAACTTGGTCTCCGGCAGCCGGGTGTCGAAGCGCCAGATCTTGCCGGCCCCAAAATCGGATTCGGATACGGCGACGATCTGGTCCAACTCGCTCTGGTGAGCGGCCAGATACTGCTTGGCTCCCACCAGGCCGATCTCCTCGGCACCGTACAAAATAACCCGCAGGGTCCGCCGCGGGCGCTGGGGCAGCTCGCCGATCAGGCGCGCGGTTTCCATTACGATGGCCACCCCGGCGCCGTCATCGAGGGCGCCGGTGCCCTCGTCCCAGGAGTCCAGGTGGGCGCCGATAATGACCACTTCCTCGGGCTTTTCACGGCCGGTGATCTCGCCGATCACGTTGAAAGAGGGGCCGTCCTCCAGGCGCTGGTTGTGCACATCCAGATTCACCTCCACCGGCTTGCCGCGACTGAGCATCGCCTCCAGCAAATTGGCGTCCGGGGCCGACAGGGCCAGGGCCGGTACCGGCTTTTCAATCCCGTCGATGGACATCATCCCAGTGTGGGCGAAACGGTCGGAATCGGTACCTACGGAGCGGATCAGCAGGGCCGCGGCACCCTTCTCCGCAGCGGCGGTCATACCCTTGCTGCGGCCTGAAACCACGGGGCCATAGCCCTCACCGGTGCGGGTGCGCTCCATGCGCTTATTGATAAAAGCGATTTTACCTCTAACCTTGCGCGCCGGCGCCTTCATCAGCGCATCCACATCCGCGAACTCAACCACCTCCGCAGTGACACCACCCTCGGGGGTGCCGATCCCATAGCCCAGGGACGTGACTACCAGCGGCTGGGGAAAAGGCCCCACCACCCGCGCGTGGGCGTGGCCCCGTGCCCAGCGGGGCACTTCGATCTGCTCGGTGTAGACGCGGTCGAAACCCAGCGCCTTCATTTTTTCCTGAGCCCAGGCCACGGCGCGCCGGTCGCCCTCCGAACCGGCGGGGCGCGGGCCCACCTCCACGGTCAGCGACTCGACAATACTGTAGGCGTCGGAGGACTCCAGTGCGCGGTCGCGCAGCACTTCGGCCACCGAGAGGTCCTCCTGGCTGAGCGGCTCCGCGGATAGGGCGCCGGCCAGCAGCGTTGCAATCAGTCCCCCGGTCAACGAGAGCAGTGGTCTCAACATTTGCTTGTCCTTGGTTAAATAGGTCAGTTGTCAGTGGAGTTATTTTGGTTACCGCCGGTCAGCAGCTGTTCACGTACCGAGCGCAAACGCTCGATGCCGGCCTCGGTGAACAGATAGGGCATCTTACCCGTGTATTCCGCCTCCTCGATTTCGAGGCAGCGCAGGCGCATCCGCTCCAGCTCCGGGTCGTGGCGCATTGGATAGCCGGTCAGTACCCGCCACTCATTGTCGTCCGCCTGGCCCGCGATCACATCTTCCAGCCCGCGCACAAACTGCGCCCGCTCCATGCGAAAGCGCGGCGTTCGCAGTTGCATCAACGTCCAGATTATCAGGGCGAAGACGCAGAAAGAAATGACGATGGTCAGGATTATGGCCACAGGTGCTGCCCCCAGGCATCTGTCAGCAATTTTATCGCCACGGCGATGGTGGCCAGGATGATCACCGGCCGCACCAGCCGCGCACCCTGCACTATCACCAGATTCGATCCCAGGCGCGCACCTATGGCCTGCGCCAGGGACATGCTGATAGCCAACCAAAGCAGTATGTGGCCACCGGCAATAAAAATCACCATGGATGTGAGATTGGTGGCGAGTACCAGCGGTTTGGTATGGGCGGTGGCCCGCCTCATGTTGTACCCCAGCAGCGCGACGAACGCCAGGGCGCAAAAGGAGCCCATACCCGGCCCGAAAAATCCGCCGTAAAACCCCACACCACCGCCCACCAACAGATTGAACCGCCGGTTGCTTATGCGCGGCTGCGTATCCGCGTCCGTGATCCGCGGCGAAAACACAAAATACAGCGCAACGGCGATCAGCAGCAGCGGCAACAATGTCTGCAGCTGCTCGCCGCCGATCTGCGTGACCACCCAGGTACCCAGTGCAGCGCCGCAGACCGCCGCCAGCAGCCCCGGCCACAGGGGGCGCAGATCCAGGTGGCCACTGCGAAAATAATTGACCGCCGATGACAGTGTGCCGAACACACTCTGAAACTTGTTGGTTCCCAGCGCATCCAGTGGCGGAATGCCGGCCCACAGCAGCGCCGGCAGGGTGATCATTCCGCCGGCGCCGGCGATGGAACTGATAAACCCCGCAGTGCCGGCCACTGCGACCAGCACCAGGTAAACGCTAGGAAAACCGTTACCGTCCAATTCCACCACAATAGGCCCGCAGAATCATTCTCCCCCGGTGAAGTCAGTCTGCTTGTCCGGGTTGCACCCCCGGTAGCGGCTGAAACGTCGCTGAATCTCCATCATATCCTGGTCGAGATTGCCAACAGGGTGGTACAGGGAGTCCACGCAAATACGCTTGTTGGCAAAATCCCAGGCAACCAGAAGGATCGGCACATCCGCTGCATAGGCGATGCGCAGAAAGCCGTTCTTCCATTTGTCCACCTTATTGCGCGTGCCCTCAGGGGTGATCGCCACCCACATTTTGTCATTCTGGCGATAGGCATTGGCCATCTGCTGGGCAATGCCCCCCGGCGCCTTGCGATCGGTGGGCAGCCCCCCCAGGGCCATAAACAGCGATTTGAACGGGAAGAAGAAGGCCTCCTTCTTCATCATGAAAAACACCCTCACCCGCAGCGCCATGATAAACGGCATGGCCACCACAAAATCCCAGTTGGAAGTGTGCGGGGCCAGGGCCACCATGACCTTTTTCTGCGCCGGCAACTGGCCGTCGAAGCGCCAGCCCAGCAGCTTCACAATCAGCAGGCCCAGGGCGCCCACCAGGCGGCTCTTTATACGCGGCACCTCCGCCGGCAGTTGCTTGGGAATTGTAGGCATTCTGATTTTCTCTCCTGCAGGCTTCTGCCGTTCAGATCAGTGTTCGCGGGTGGCGTAAAAACGGATATCCCCGTAACGCTCCTGTGCCAGCTGCAGATTTACCCGCGTCGGCGCCAGATAGGTCAGGTGGCCGGAGCCATCCAGGGCCAGATTGGTGCTGGCCTTGCGCTTGAATGCATCCAGCTCCCTGGCGCTGTCACTATCAACCCAGCGGGCTGTGTGCACATTCACGTTTTCGTAGATTGCATCCACCTTGTATTCGTCCTTGAGACGATAGGCCACCACCTCGAACTGGAGTACGCCCACTGCACCCACAATGATGTCGTTGTTGTCCAGAGGGAAAAACACCTGGGTGGAACCCTCCTCGGAAAGCTGTTGCAGGCCCTTTTGCAACTGCTTGAGTTTCAATGGATCCCGGAGGCGGATACGGCGAAACAGTTCCGGCGCAAAATTGGGGATACCGGAAAACTTGAGCGATTCCCCCTCGGTAAAAGTATCCCCTATCTGAATGGTGCCATGGTTGTGCAGGCCGATAATATCGCCGGCTATGGCCTCCTCCACGTGCGTGCGGTCACCGGCCATAAAGGTCACCGCATCGGCAATCTTCACCTCTTTGCCGATGCGCACATGCTTCATTTTCATACCGCGACTGTAGGTACCGGAACAGACGCGCATAAAGGCAATACGGTCGCGGTGCTTCGGGTCCATGTTCGCCTGAATCTTAAACACGAAGCCGCTGAATTTTTCCTCGTCCGGCTGCACGACACGCTGCTGTGTTTCGCGGGGCTGCGGACCCGGTGCCCACTCTACAAATCCGTCGAGGAATTCGCGCACACCGAAATTCCCCAGAGCAGTGCCAAAAAATACCGGCGTCAGCTCCCCGGCGAGATAGGCGGGCAGGTCGAACCTGTGGGTGGCGCCCCGCACCAGCTCTATCTCCTCGCGAATGTCATCGGCGTACTCCCCCAGCAGAGCAGTGGCTTCGTCGGAGTCCAGACCCCGGATCTGCACATCTTCGGGGATGGTGTGACCCTGCCCCTGGCGGTATACATGGATGGTGTCCGTATAGAGGTTATAGACGCCCTTGAATTCCTTGCCGGAACCCAGCGGCCAGTTGATCGGCGCTGCCTGAATGTCCAGCACCGCCTCTATCTCGTCCATCACTTCGATAGGGTCGCGGATATCGCGGTCCAGCTTATTGATAAACGACAGTATCGGCGTGGTGCGCAGGCGGCACACATTCATCAGCTTGATGGTGCGGTCCTCTACACCCTTGGCGCCGTCGATCACCATCAATGCAGAGTCCACCGCAGTGAGCACCCGGTAGGTGTCCTCGGAAAAATCCTCGTGGCCCGGAGTATCCAGCAGGTTTACCACCCGCTCCCGGTAGGGGAACTGCATGACCGAAGAGGTCACAGAGATGCCGCGTTCCTGCTCCATGGTCATCCAGTCGGAGCGCGCATGGGGTCCCCGCTTGCCTTTTACGGAGCCGGCCAGCTGGATGGCGTTACCGAACAGCAACAGCTTTTCAGTAACAGTGGTCTTGCCCGCATCCGGGTGGGAAATGATAGCGAAAGTGCGGCGGCCGGCGATGCCCGCCGGGGAGTGGCTCTGACCCATAGTGCTTGTGCTTCGGTAGCTCTGTGCTGCGGCGAAAAGGAGCGCAGCATTATACACGTCAAGCGGGCACCCCGCGGTGCAAATTTAACCAGTGACAGTCACTGGGCACCCCGGCTGTTACACTGCACCCTATCGTCAATTGAGAGGTCGGGAAGGTTCCATGAGCAGCGACAGGCTAGAGGCATTGCGGGAAGAGCTGAAGCGCCAGCAGGTGCAGGGGTTTCTGGTCCCCCGTGGAGACGAATACCAGAATGAATATGTGCCCGCCTCCGACGAGCGACTCGCCTGGCTCACAGGTTTTACCGGTTCCGCCGGCCTGGCCGCGGTCAGCGCCGACAGTGCGGCGCTGTTCGTGGATGGTCGCTATACACTGCAGGCCCAGCAACAACTGGGCCATAGAGCCATCGAGCAGGAAAACCTGAACAACAGCGCCATTGCGAGCTGGCTGTGTGAACAGCTCAAGTCCGGGGATGCCCTGGGTTACGATCCACGCCTGCATACGGAACCGGGCCTGGCACCGCTGCGCAAGCGGCTGCAGGAGCGGGATATCCTCCTGCACCCGCTGGAACAGAACCCCATCGATGCTATCTGGAGCGACCGACCGACCGCACCCTCTGGCCCGGCACGCCCCCACCCCCACACCTTCACCGGCGAGCACTCGGCGGAGAAGCGTCTGCGGATCTCCGCCCTGCTGGCGGACAAACGCGCTGATGCCCTGTGGCTGCCCAACCCGGAAGTGTGCGCCTGGCTGTTCAATATTCGCGGTACCGACGTGCCACATCTGCCCGTCGCCCTGACCAGCGGGCTCCTTTACCGGGATGGCAGCGCCACCCTGTATATGGCCGCGGAGGCGGTCACAGACGCGCTGATCCAGCACCTGGACAGAGAGGTCACCCTCGTCAATGACAAGGAGGCGCTGTTCGAAGCAGCCAAACGCCGCCACGTGGCCAGGGTTTGGGTGGACCCGCTGATCACCAACTGCTGGACACTGCAGCGGCTGCGCCTGCTGGAGATTGAGTTGCTGGTGGAGCGCGACCCCATCACCCGCGCCAAAGCGTGCAAGAATCCGGTGGAGCTGGCGGGGGCCCAGGCCGCCCATGAACGGGACGGCGCTGCCCTCTGTGAATTTCTGGCGGAACTGCCGGCGGCGGTGGCCGCTGGCAACTTCGGCGAACTGGAGGCGGTGCATTTGTTGCGCGACAAGCGCGAACAGCGCGAGGGTTTCAGCGACGACAGCTTCGACTCCATTTCCGGCTACGGCCCCAATGGCGCCATAGTGCACTACCGGGTCAGTCCCGAAACCAGCCTTAGCCTGAAGCCCGAAGGGCTCTACCTGATCGATTCCGGCGGTCAATATCCGGACGGCACCACCGATGTCACCCGCACTGTGGCCCTGGGTGCCTTCCCCGCCCACGCCCGCGACCATTTCACCCGGGTGCTCAAGGGGCATATCGCCATCGCCACCCTGCGCTTCCCCGCCGGCACCTGTGGCGAGCAGATCGATGCCTTTGCGCGCAAGGCGCTGTGGGACGCGGGGTTGGACTATGCCCACGGGACGGGTCACGGTGTGGGCAGTTTTCTCAGCGTGCACGAGGGGCCGCAGCGCATCGGCAAAGTCAGCACCCAAGTGGCGCTGGAACCCGGCATGATCCTCTCCAACGAACCCGGTTACTACCTTACCGGCCAGTATGGTATTCGCATCGAAAACCTGGTGTTCGTCAGGGAATCACCCGGATACAACGGGTTTCTGGAGTTTGAGGCACTGACTTTGGCGCCCATAGACCGCCAACTGATGGACCCGGAATTGCTGACCCAGCAAGAGCTGGACTGGGTTAACAGCTACCACCAGCGCGTGCGCGAAACACTGATGCCACTGGTCAACGCAAAAACCCGGGATTGGCTGGTAGCCGCCACTGCCAGTATTTAGCAGGACGTTGAAGAAAAAGTATTTTTCAACAGTCTGTTGTTCCGAACAGGGATGCTCGGGGCGCAAATCAGGCAGTACAAGCTCGATGCGGGGCCCTGTCCCGGCTGCGCACCGTGCGCCGCAGCCACCACCAGGCCAGGCCGCCCAGTAAAAGGTTGGCGGTGGCGGTAGCCAGGAACAAGCCCGTCACCCCCCAGTAGCGATTGCCGACCCACGCCAGCGGCAGGTAGACGCCCAGCACCCGCAGGAAAGAGATCAGCGTTGCCGGCAGCGGCCTCCCGAGACCGTTGAAGGCCGCGTTGGCACACATGACAAAACCGTAACCGGCGTAACTGAAGGGAACCAGTGTCAGATAGGCCACCGCCACCGCCAGCACGTCCGGAGAATCGCTGAACAGCCGCACCAGGGCGGGCCCCGCAAAGTACAGCAACAGCCCCAGGGCGATACCAAAACCGATGCAAAAGCGGGCCAGTACCGACACCGTTTGTCCCATTCGCTCCAGCTTGCCCGCCCCCGCATTCTGGCCCATGAATGGTCCCACCACCGACGACAGGGCATAAAACACGATCAGCGCCATGGGCTCAATACGCAGGGCCACCCCCAGGCCAGCTACCGCATCGGCGCCGTGAACCGCCACCAGCGCCACTACCACGCCGCCGGCCATGGGAATAATGACATTGGTGGCAATCGCCGGTAATCCCACCACCAGTACACTGCGCCAGGAGTTCAGCAGCGCAGAGAGCCGCCACTGCGGCGGCGCCAGCAGTTTTTCCCGGTACACAAGAAAATAACAGGCCACCGCACAGCTCACGGCACGCGCAATCACCGTGGCCAGGGCCGCCCCGCGCAGTTCCAGGCGGGGGAAGCCGAACAGGCCGAAAATCAACAGCGGATCGAGAATCAGGTTCAGCAGCGCAACCGCGATCAGAACGCGGCCGGCAATGGCACTGTTGCCGATCGCCCGCAGCGCTGCCAGCGCCACCATAGGCACTACGGCAAAAGTGGCACCCAGGTACCAGAGCACCATATAGTCGGCGATCAACGGCAGCATTTCCTCCCGCGCCCCCAGCAACCGGAACAGCGGCTCTATGGTAGCGAGGCCGACCACGGTGATCAGCAGTGCGAACAGCACCGCCAGAAGCGAGGCATCGGTCACCAGGCGCCGCACCTGCCCATAGTCGCCGGCACCATAGGCGCGCGCCACAGCCGAAGACACGCCCGCCCCCAGGCCGATGGCAAAACTATTGATCACCATCACCACCGGGAAGCTAAAGCTCATCGCCGCCAGCGGGGCACTGCCCAGCTGGGCGACAAAATAGGTGTCCACGGCGTTAAACGACATAGTGGCGAGGATGCCCCAAACCATGGGCAGCGCCAGGCGTTGCAGGTGCCCGGACACCGAACCTTCGATCAGGGAGGGATTTCTACTGCCTGGTGTCATGAAGAACTCTGGAAAAATTTCGTCGCCACTGTGCCTGCGCGATCCGGCAACGCAGGGGCTTACTCAAAGAGGTAATGCTAACAGTTATTCGCGTGTGGTGAGGGCAATGGGGGATTGGCATCGCTAAAGGAACAGGCTCATCAGCACCGCGTCCTCGCGATCACCATCTGCAGTTGGGTAATAGCGTTTGCGCACGCCGTCCTGCGCGAATCCGAGCGCCTGATACAGGTGGCGCGCGGGAGCATTGGACGCGCGGACTTCAAGCAGCACACGCCCGACTTCCGCCGGTAACTGCCCCAGCAGCCTGTGCAGCAGTGCCTGTGCGATTCCGCGCCGCCGCCAGGCGGGCACTACCGCCAGATCCAGGATCTCCGCCTGATCGAACCGCTGCAACAACACACAGGCAGCGATGTTTTCCGCCGCCTGATCGCGACGCAACAGCCAGCACTGGTGGCCAGCGCGCACACTGTCCCGATACTGGCTGCGACTCCAGGGGTGATCGGTGGCCGCCGCCGCTATCTCCGCCAGCAGGGCGCAGTCCGCGACCCCCGCCCGCAGTAACTGCAGGCCCGACAGAGGGCAGTCACTGGGCATCAGGCCTGGCACTGCTGCGGATAGGTCTGCCGCAGCAACAGCCACAGATCGCGTTTGCGCTCCGGAGCCTGCAGCAGTTCGCTGAGACCGGGCGTGGCGAGAATGCGAGTACCCTTCCATTCTGTCACCGGCCCGTCCAGGCGCACCGGGGAGCAGTATGCCTGCGCCTGCCGCCCCATCAACCAGATGGAATTTACCGGCCGCCGCGCACTGGCCGCTTCCAGCCAGCTGGAGCAGGTATCCCTCGCGTCGGATTCCGCCGCCGCGGCGGCAAAGCGGTTTTCCGTCAAGGGCCAGCGCAACTGCTCCCGGTCCCGGGGCAGCTGGTGCCAACCCAGGGCGCGGACAATGTTGTCAAACAGGGACTGTACCGGCAGTGCGGCACCCGGTTGATGGCCATCCACCGCCAGCAGGGTGTCACCGAGCCACCAGCAACTCAGCACAAACGGCTCGACCGCCGGCCCCGCGGATGGGGTCACATCGGCGCTCTGGCCAGAGGCACTGGTTTCGCGCCCCCGCTCTTCCTGCGCTGTGCCCGCCTCAGCCGGCGGAGATGGCGGTACCGAAACTTCGGACATCACCTGCGCCACCGCCTGCGGCAGCGGGTCGCTGGCCGGGACATCCTCTGGCGGCGGTGGCAGCGTGGCCTGCTGGGGTGTGGGCGCCAACGGCAGCAAAAATCGCGGCCTGTAACTGCTAACCCCCAGCGCCTGCAAGTATTCCGCGCGGTGGAGTTCGTGCATCAGACACCCTGTCGCTTGCTTTCGCCACTGGCCAGCAGATTGAGAGCGTCCAGGTAAGCCTGTGCGGAAGCCACGAGAATGTCGGTATCGGCCCCCACTCCATTGACCAGACGGCCATCCCTTTCCAGGCGCACCGTCACTGTGCCCTGGGAGTCGGTGCCCTGGGTGACCGCGTTGACCGAATAGAGCTTCAGGTCGGCATCGCTGTTGGCAACGGTTTCGATCGCCTTGAAGGTCGCATCCACCGGGCCACTTCCCTCCGCCTCTGCGGCCACCCCACTGCCGTCTATCATCAATTGCAACTGGGCCCGCGGACGGTTGCCGCTGCGGCTGTGCACATCCAGGGATTCGAGGCGAAAACGCTCTATAGGGGCCTCGGCACCCGTGGCGATGGATTGCAGGTCCTCGTCGAAGATTTCGTGTTTCTTGTCGGCCAGGTCCTTAAATCGCTGGAACACCTGCTGGAATTCATCCGCTTCCGCAAACAGAATCCCCAACTCCTCGTAGCGTGCCTTCACCGCGGCGCGGCCGGAGTGCTTGCCCAGCACCAGGCGGTTCTGCCCCCAACCCACATCTTCGGCACTCATGATTTCGTAGGTTTCACGGTGCTTGAGCACTCCGTCCTGGTGGATACCGGACTCGTGGGCGAAGGCGTTGGCACCGACAATGGCCTTGTTGGGCTGTACCGGAAAACCGGTAATGGAAGATACCAGTCGGGAAGTGGGCACTATATGGGAGGCGTCGATGCGCGTTTCCACCGGGTAGAGATCCTGGCGGGTGCGGACCGCCATCACGATTTCCTCCAGCGATGCGTTACCCGCTCTTTCACCCAGGCCGTTGATGGTGCACTCCACCTGACGCACGCCATTCATTACCGCCGCCAGTGAGTTGGCCACCGCAAGGCCCAGGTCATTGTGGCAGTGAGTGGAGAAAATCGCCTTGTCGGAGTTGGGCACATGCTCAATCACACGTTTGAACATAGCACCATACTCTTCCGGCTCACCGTAACCCACCGTATCCGGGATATTGATGGTGCCGGCGCCGGCGTCGATCACCGCTTCGATGATGCGGTACATGAAGTCCGGCTCGGAACGACTGCCGTCCTCCAGCGAGAACTCCACGTCGTCGGTGAACTGGCGCGCCTGTCTGACTGCCGCAACCGCCTGTTCCAACACCTTCTCCGGCTCCATCTGCAGCTTGTATTGCATATGGATAGGGGAGGTGGCGATAAAAGTATGAATACGTGAAGCATTGGCTTTTTGCAGCGCTTCCCCGGCGCGGGCAATGTCCGGGCTCACAGCGCGCGCCAGGCTGCACACGCGGGAATCCTTCACAGTTTCCGCCACCGCCCGCACCGCCTCAAAATCTCCCTGACTGGCAATTGCGAATCCGGCCTCAATCACATCCACCCGCATACGCTCGAGCATACGCGCTATGCGAACCTTCTCGTCCCTGGTCATGGACGCGCCGGGGCTCTGCTCGCCGTCGCGCAGCGTCGTGTCGAATATGACTAGTTTTTCTTTATTGGTGTTCATACTGGCTAACCTCCTCGTCGGCGCCGAGGCTAAACAGCAGCGTGGCGGCTGTCTACGCGCGACTCAAATACAGTGTGGAATCCTGTTGAAGGGTGGCGGAGTAAAATTATCTACCGCCGCGCGATAGTCGCAACGAAAATATTAGGGCGCCTGAGCGGCCCGAACATGGTAGTGGCTGGTTGCACATGTTGGCTTGCTACTGGCAGCAGAGGGTTGTCGGGCACTATACCTTCAGGCCAGGCTGAAATCAATGTATATCCTAAAAATCATTGAAATCAGATATAAAACACCAAAAATCGATAAAATCATCGAGCAGAAAAGGATTAAAATCCTAAATTTCCACCCCTTTGAGCCAGGTTTAGCGTACCCCTCCCGTACAGCCGGGGCCCAGACTGCCAAGTCCTGTGAATGACCCCGCCCGAATCGCGGACTGCAAAGCGGAGGCCCACTATGAGCCCGGGACACCCCGGGCCCTCTGTTCGCCTTGTAAGGCATCACAGCAACGGGGCTATCGCGGACTCAATCGCCTCCGGTCTGTCCTTCGGTGCGAAGCGCTGCACCACCTTGCCGTCCCGATCCAGCAGGAACTTGGTGAAATTCCACTTGATTGCCTCTGTTCCCAGAATGCCCGGTGCACTGCGCTTCAGCGCGGCAAAAAGCGGGTGCGCATCGGGTCCATTGACATTGAGCTTGGCATACAGAGGGAAAGTGACGCCAAAGTTCAGTGTGCAAAACTCTTTGATCTCCTCATCAGAGCCGGGTTCCTGGGCACCAAACTGGTTGCACGGAAAGCCCAGCACCGCAAAACCCCGTTCCCGGTACTTTTGGTAAATGGCCTCCAGGCCTTTGTACTGTGGAGTAAAGCCGCATTTGCTGGCGGTGTTGACAATGAGCAGCACCTGGCCCCGGTGCTCGGCGAGAGATGTGTCACGGCCATCTCCGGCTTTTACAGAAATAGAAAGCAGGTCATCCATCATCAGCTCCTTTGGTGCATTTGAGATTGCGCACGAAAACAATAAGCAACGAAAGGCACACAAGACTTTATTATGAGAATAATTATCAATATTATTGCCCCTCGATTCTCACCGGTAAGGAGTCTTCCGTCAATGCGCAGCCTGTCCCTGTTCTTTTACAAATCACTGCTGTTGCTCATGCTGGCCGCCGGAGCCCATGGCCAGGCGGAACCACAGGCGCCGGCGGACCTGCGCCAATTGATGCAGCTGGCGGAGTATATCGGTGTCGACTATGCCGAGGCAGTGCGCGACGGACAGATCATCAATGGGGACGAATATTCTGAGATGGAAGAGTTCGCCCAACTGCTGGTGGATCGTGTTACAGGGCTGGAGGCAGAGGGCGAGACGCGGAAAATTCACGACAGTGCCGCGGCACTGCAGGCCGCGATTCGCAACAAAGCCAGCCTGGCTGAAGTCCAGACCCTCACCGCCGCCCTGCGCCAGGGTCTGGTATCCATTTCACCCCAGCTGTCCCTGCCCCAATCCCTCCTCCAAGTGGAGCAAAGCGCAGCACTCTACCAGGCGCAATGCGCCACCTGTCACGGCAATGCGGGCAGGGGGGATGGCCCACTCTCCGCCCAATTGGAACCGGCCCCCACTGACTTCCACGATGTGGCCCGGGCCGAAAATCGCTCACTGCTGGGGCTTTACGATGCCATCAGCAACGGCATCGATGGCACCGCCATGGCAGCCTTTGCCAACCTTACGGATCAACAGCGGTGGTCGCTGGCTTTTTACGTCGGCGGCCTGGCCTTCAAAGGCAGCGCCGGGGCGGAACAACAAACCACAAACAAACTGGGTCTACAGGACCTGGTGATGTACAGCCCCAAGGTGTTGCTGCGCGACCAGCCCCAGACTTCACCCCAGGCTATCGCCGCACTGCGCGCCGATCCTTCGCCGCTCTTTGCCGCCGACAACACACCGGACCAACCGCCCCTGCAGATAGCGCGCTCCCATCTCGAACAGGCTTTCGCCGCCTACCAGCGCGGCGACTATAGCCACGCCCAGAGCCTGGCCATCAGCGCCTACCTGGATGGATTTGAACTGGCCGAAACTTCGCTCGATTCCCACGACAAGGCGCTGCGACTGAGCATAGAGCGCGAATTGTTGGCCCTGCGCGCAAAGCTGAACGCATCCGGCGATCCCCAGGCGGTGCAGGAGCAGGTTCAGCAGCTGCTGACGAGCCTGGAAACCGCGGAATCACTGATGCAGGAAAACACCCTCTCGGGCACCGCGGTATTTTTTGCCAGCCTGCTCATTTTACTGCGGGAGGGGCTGGAGGCACTGCTGATCGTCATTGCGCTGGTAACCATACTGATCAAATCCAAGCGCAACGACGCCATCAAATATGTGCACCTGGGGTGGGTCACCGCGCTGGCAGCCGGCACCGCCACCTGGCTGGCGGCACAGCAACTGATCACCATCAGTGGCGCCAGCCGCGAAGTCATGGAGGGTGTAGCGGCTGCGCTGGCGGCCGCCGTACTGTTTTATGTGGGCTACTGGATGCACAGCAAAACCGACGCTCAGGAATGGCAGAAATATATCCAGAGCAATATCGACCGCAGCCTCGGCAAAGGGACACTATGGGGTATAGCGGCACTGGCATTTCTAGCGGTTTATCGGGAGATTTTCGAAACCATCCTGTTTTATCAGGCCTTGATGACACAGACATCCGGGGCTGGTTACGGCGCCCTCTGGTCCGGCACCCTCGCCGCGGCCGGCCTGCTGTTGCTGACCGGCTGGGCCATGGTGCGCTACTCGGCGCGACTGCCGATTGGCAAATTCTTCACCATCACAACCTATTTCCTACTGGGCCTGTCCTTCGTCCTGGCGGGCAAGGCGGTGGCCGCGCTGCAGGAGGCGGCGCTGCTGAATATTAGCCCGCTGCCTGTGGCCTTCTCTTTCGACTGGCTCGGTATTTATCCCACCTGGCAGGGTGTGGGGCTGCAGTTCGCCATCCTGGTGGCCGCCTTTTGGCTGTGGCGGCGCGGGCGCAACGCCGATGATGGTGCCAGCACCGTCAAGGTCTAAAAGCTCTTAGAAGATACCCCACCACCGCGGGGTATCTTCAACACCTACAAGCGTCATCGCAAGGTTTGTACGCTCTAACAGGTTGTTGAAAAAGGCATCCTGCCTTTTTCAACACACGAAAAGCGAAAAATGTGATTTTCACTTTTCTCCCAAAATCAACGACTCAGTCGTCGCCGATTTTGCCGGAACCTCCATATTCCGGTAGCAGGCGTCGAAATTCTTCGAATTTCAACAGCCTGCTAAGGGAAATACTACAGCAATCTAATTGCAAAACAGCATGAAGGCCGTCTCCTCTATTCACCTTTTCGCCTAAATCGCTCTTTTGTGAGCGCCTGGCGCAGTCGATTCCCTGGGCTCTGGTGGCGTTCACGCCGAAGACATTGGCAGCAGAATTGAATCCACGGGGCTATGGGTTCCCGCCCGACGCTGACCGACTACGTGAGTGTATAGAGGCAGGTTTTTTCGCTTCGCAGACTGTAGTGGCGCGAACGAGGCTCACAGCGGACTGACTCAGGAAATGGAGATCGGGACACGAGCTCATCTCATTGAATGCTGTATATATCTATTTATACGTAAGTTAACGCCATTTCCCAGTAGCGGGCCTCACGAGTACCGATATACCCGAGGCTCGAAAAGCCCAATTTATATTGGCTATCTGGCTGATTTTATAGGATAGTTGCAGAGATAACGGATGCTATAGAAGACCCCCCGGAGGTCTCATGAGTACCGCGGCTTGCTATCCGCGGCATGCCGCGACCACTACCAAGTTGTAACCTTATGATTTTTATAGGTTTTTTATTCGATCAATTCCGACGAACCGGGCGGTATAGACGGAATTCCGCACAATAAACTGTTAGCTATAAAAGGATATTCAATGATAGATTTCAATAATAAAGGTTTTTTCAAGTTAAAACAGAATTCTAATTTTTCAGAAAAAGTAAGTGATTTACTTTTAAGTGACGAGCACATAATTGATTCATACAAATCAATGCGAGACGGAGTTGTATTCACAAGTAAAAGAATAATTGCAGTTAATGTTCAAGGCCTTACTGGAAGCAAAAAGGATTTTACATCTTTACCCTACAAAAATATCGTTGCCTATTCGATCGAAACATCAGGCACTTTTGATCTCGATTCTGAATTAGAGATATACTTTTCGGCGGTCGGCAAAGTTAAATTTGAGTTTACCGGTAAGTCATCCATGGTGGAAATATCAAAAATAATTTCCAGTTATTTATTATAGATGAAATAAATTAGAGCTATTAATAGCTAACAAAGCCATGTAAATCGTGTGCAAGCGCACTGGACTCGCAACAAGTTGCTCGCCTTTAATGGCGGCGTTATGCGACCGAGTTACCCATGAAAAGTAGACACCTCACTACTACCAAATGAGCAACATGGATAAGTGGGATCTCAGCAGAAAGCCAACCAAACGAGAAAAAATCTCAGCGGCCATAATTTCCTTTATCCTATTGATGTTTACATCGTTAGGCCTGTACGTAAACATCTCTATGCTACTTGAAGGCGAAGCTTCGTTTTCATCATTTATTGTTGTTCTAATTTTGTTTATGGGGGCGTTAGTTTTATTTGTTCGCTCAGCGTTTTTAAAGCGAAAGAAGCTAACTCCAAAAGCAATTAGGTATACTGGCTACGTACTTTTTTGCCTTAGCTGTTCTATGTTTATTTTGCCCTTTATTGCGTCTAACGAATCGGCAAATATATTCTATATGTTTAGCGCAGGTTTAACTGGCATTGCCGGTAGCAAGCTAATAATTAGCCAGGGTTCGAACAATGAAAACACTTAACAAGGCGCGCAATGCTTGACCAAGGGAACCTTGGCCTGGACAGCCACTGCTACGCAGCGCCTGCCCATTCGCTTGGCGTTATGCGACTAAGGAACTTTAGGCTATTGCTCTATGAACTACGGACGCTGGTACATTTACGGAATCGGTTTGGCGTTTATACTGTATCTCTTGATCCGAAATATCGACCGAGATTACTACCGAAGAAAACGAGCGATATTGAAGCGGCGTAAGGAAAAGCTGGAAGCAAGAAGAGTGAAAAATAGTAATCAAAACAAAAGGTTAAAAGGGTGATCGATAGTGACATCGGCAGTAGCGCATAACCAACGCAGGCAGGCACGCACACTACGTGCGCTGGACGCCTTTTCCGAAACTTCGCTTCTCCAAAGGCGCCCCTGCTGCGGGCGTTAAATATTATGGAGGATTCAACGCATGGGTCAAAATAATCCATATGAAATGGTATTGGTGGTGAGCTTTATCCCCAGTGACCCATCTGGCAAGCATGGTAAGGTTGACATTCGACCAGTTGCTGGCGGAAAATATTCCGCCAAAATTAGCAGTCGAGTGTGTCAAAAAGCTAAGTCGAGATTATCCCGTAGACACAAAGTTCATGCTGCAAACCAAACTCACTGATCGAGAAGGTGGCGGCGAATACTTATACAGCTCTTATCGTTGGAAATATGAAGTTGTTAAATAACGCAACAATATTTAACAAGCCGCGGCAATCACTCCAGTGGGTCGCTGGGACAGCCAAACGCTGCGCTTATTTTTCTGCCCCTGTGTGGGGCGTTTATGGCAGGAGCCAAGAATGAAGATAGTTCTAATAATTTTTACTGCGCTCGTAGCTGCATGCAGCGGAATGACGCTCAATACAAACTTAGGACCGTACGCAAAAAATAAAGTGATAACCACTGCCGTAAAAGAGTACTCGCCCATTGAAATTTCTAAGTATGATGCTATGACATTGGGTTTTGTTGAGGCTTCATATTGCCAAGAGCGTATAGATGAACCAAAACCGAACAAGCGTGCTTTGGTAAACAAGCTAAAAGTAAGAACTCACAGCTTGGGAGGCAATGGTGTCGTTGTAGAGGCCTGTGCTAAAACTGCCAGTGGAATATGCAATCAGCACATGGAGTGTCGAGGTGTTGCATACTCTGTACCTGAGCGACAGAGCAGGCCATAACAATGCGCTGCAAGGCGACGGCTTACTTTGTGCACTTAATTGCGCGGTTTCTGCGCTCACATTTTCGCGCAATTAAGTGCAAAAAGTATGCAAGTGGGAATATCAGCCCGGAGCAGTATGAACAGAATTACTACGCGAAGTACGCATAAAATCGTGTCTACTTTTCGTGGGTAGGATCAATCAGTTTTTAAGAGAGTTGGCTCATTATGAGAGAGAGTTATATTGACGCGACGGATGAATCCGCAGTGCAGTTTTTTTCCAGAAACATCACAGGTCAGGTAGTGATGCTAAACCTGCTTAGGTTTCGTGAGGTGGCAGATTACTCTGCCTTTCCGGACCTGGCCCCAGAACAGCATATATCCGGCCGTGAAGCATTCCAAAAGTACATAGATCATACGCTACCTTTTTTGAATGACACAGGCGGGGGTATTGAGTTTCTAGGCGAAGGCGGCAAATTTTTTGTCGGTCCGCAAGACGAGCGGTGGGATCTCGTGATGCTGATTCGGCAAGATTCGCTCAATAGCTTCATTGCATTCGCCACAAATGAAGCTTACCTCGCTGGAATTGGGCATCGTACCGCTTCGCTGGAGGACTCCAGACTGCTACCTTTGGAGCAGTACCAGCATCAAGATATAACAAGCCAAGGCAGCGAGGACGACCTACCGGCCGTCCCTGGTTGAAGCGTTATGTCTTACCAATATGAATAAGTAAGAAGCACAAAATTTGGTTGAAGCCGAACTAGAAAGAAAAAAGAACAAATACAATCCGATTGATTGTGTCGTTCTTACTGAAGAAACTATAGAAAAATCGTGGGGCTGGGTGTTTTTCTACCAAAGCAAATATTACGGTGAAACTGGCGATTTCCGAGAAATGCTTGGAGGTAATTCTCCAATAATTGTTAATCGTAAAACCGGTGAACTTTCCCACACGGGAACAACCCACGATATTGACCACCACATAAAAGAATATGAAGCTGCTTTGTAGTCAAACACATAACAAGCCGCAGCAATCGCTCCCGTTGGTCGCTGAAACAGCCAAATACTGCGCTTATTTGTCTGCCCCTGTGCGGGACGTTATGAATTTCACCATGTGTTAAGAGTAGGATGAATATATTCAAATGAGATTGTTATTTGTGGTTCTTGCAACATTATCACTAAACTCAAGCGCAGAAGAAATCAATGCGTTAGAACTTTTGCAATTGCTCATCCAAAACAAAGAAGTGATTATTGATAGCAGTGGCAAGCATGGCTATACAATTGAACCACTTAAGGTATCTGAAGTTGTAATTTTACAAGAGTTGGCAAGTAGCGAGCTTCCTGTGGCACCACTTAGAAATGTAATATCATCACATTATATAAAGCCAAGTGAGTTTACATTGGGTAATTGTGCAAGATATATTTTGACTTGGCACGAAAATGGACAATACCCACTTAATGTGTCTAAATTGCATTAGTTCAGACCAAATCTGACAAATTGCTGTAGTCTCTGCGTTCGGACCTCCGTTTCGCTGTCGCTACACTACGGCCACTAAGCAAGGCGGTAGCAGTCCGAGTTACCCATGAAATACCAGAGACTTTCCCTCAAAGAAGATTATGTTGAAATAGTGGCGCTGTTCGTCTATTTCATGTCATGGCTGACGTTCCCATTGCTCAACACTTCATACGAATATTGGTATATTTCATTGCCGTTAGCTATTTGCTACGTTTGCTGTCACTACTATGAAAATACTTGCGGAGGCCATTGCTCTTTCAGTGCCGATTCCACCGCTGTTCCAATAACTTTAATCTGTGCGGGCTTGTTGTTCGGCGCCCTATATATAAAGGGTCTTGAAAAAGGCGAAATAATAGTATTCTTATACGTTGCCATAGGCTTCATGGTGGCACATATACTTGCTATCGCATGTGCTGCTTTATTGTCAGTCTTTGATAAACGAGGGCAAGACAAATAGTACAAACCTAACAAGGAGGTGTTGGTCGCCACTACGTGGCTAGGACAGCTTGCAGCTGTGGCCTTTTGTGCATGGCTTCGCCATAATTGCACAATGTCCACAACTATAAGCAGCCTCAAACCGCAGCGTTAGTTACTCTTAACGGTGGGCATCTTGACCAGATATCGAGCCAAATTACGTCCTTAGAGTAATTCAGCGTACAAACCTTGCCATGACGCCTACAGCGAAATTCGCTGTCAGCGGGGCCTGAATCCCAACTCCGCTTCAATCTGGGAGCGGGTCCAGAGACGCCAGTCCCCGCCGCTCGCATCTGGCCCCTGCGGCTTTGCCACTATACCCCGGCGCAGGGATGGCCAGGCCAGTATCGCCGGCGGCGCAGACTCCGCATATTGATAGAAAGGCTCCGGCGGGGGGAGTTGCCGCTGGAGGCTGCGCAACAACGGCCGCCACCCCAGGGGCAATACCGCCTCCACCAGTTTCCAGGATGACACCGGCGCTTTTGCAGCCCGGTCTACAAGATCGCGGTAGCGGGCCGATGCCGCCTCTAGGGCGAGCTGGCCGCCCAGATGCAGGCAGCCCTCTCCCTTGCGCTCTGCACACAGCACGCAGATCCCTTCGGGCAGTTCCAGGTGGCGGGCGTCTTCGGCGTCCAGTTGCCAGCCGGGCGCTGCGGAACCGCAACCACAGTCAGGACACGCACCCGTTGCTGCCGCAGGCGGCGCTTGGAGCGGCCGGACCTTGTGCCCGGACTGCCAGAAACAGGCGTTCTCGGCGAAATAGCTGTCACCCTGGCTGCTGACATGGGTGGAAAAATCAAAAACGTCCGGATCGGCACCGCGCCCCCCAGCCGCCTCGAGACAGGCCCGGCAAAGTTTGAAGGGGCCGGCACCGTGGGAACTGTCTATGGCGGCCAGGTCCGTGCCCACCCAGGCGCTGCGCCCGTCACTCCTGAGCGCGGCGCAGCAGGGGTGAAGGTGCACCAGGGAAAAAAATTCACGGCGCTTGTCTCCATCGGTGAGTTCCGGCCCATCGACGCCGAAAACCATCACCGGGTGCCCCCTATAGCGCCAACCCGCAGGGTGCGGCTCCAGGTCGCCGATGCTCACCTCAATGCCGACCCGCAGCTCCTGCGCCAGGGCCACCTGACCGTCCCCCGGTATTGGTGTTTCGCCGGCCACACCGGCTCCATCAGTGCCTTCCGGCGACCCCGTCCCGTCGCTATTCGCAATTGCCGCCGTCTCTCCGGACGATTTGGCCGCGGCCGGGCCGCGCAATTTTGCCAGAGCCTGTTTCCACAGTGCCACTACAAGGCCTCCTCTAGTATTCGGTGGATTTGCGCCTCCGAGTTGGTGATCACCCGAAACGCCACCCGCTTGGATTTTTCGGGGTCCTCAGTACCGTCAGCGCGCAGGACGGGACGGGCGGATGAATAACCCACCGCCGCCACCAGCGCCAGCATGCCGGGAACCTCCTCTCTCGGCATCTGCCCCTGTACAAAGCGCAAAACCTCCCGCGAACGATTCTGTGAAAGGCGCAAGTTGTTAAAGTAATTCTCCCTGGGCCCGCTGCCACCGGCCCACTCCGAGCTGGTATGTCCCTCTATGTGAATCGCCAGAATAGAACCCAGGTAGGGCTTCAGCACAGCGATATAGCGCGGGAAGAAGTCCTCCATAATTTGCCGTGCCTGCAGATTCATCTCTGCCTTGCCGGTTTGAAACATCGCATCGGAATTATTGAATGCGATGGTCAGCCGGTCCTTGTCAAGGGTCGCCCCCCAAAGCGGCAGATCCGGACCAAACTCTCTCTCCAACGACTGGTAAATCGCCAGCTGGTTATCGCGAAAAGACTGCGCCAGCGCCCGTATCTTTTCCCGCTCCTCCATGACAGAACGCATCATCACTATGGCAATGCAAAGGAATACCATCATCAGCCCGGCCATCAGGTCCGAGACACTGAGCCACTCGCCATCCTCCGAGGCTCTCCGCCGCCGGGAGAGATTAGTCGGCATATTCCGGCTCCCGGGCTTTCAGGCGCTGCATCTGCGTCACCAGCTGCCGGTAGTCCCGGGTAAAGCTACCACTGAGGGTCGCCAGAGCCTCCCCCATGGCGGACAACACCTGATCCACCTGGTGAGCCATCACCCGATCCATCTGCTCATACTGCCGGCGGATGGAAATATCGGCCTCGCGCAGCTCTTTGCGAATCACCTCCGTCAACGCCTGTGACATTTCGCGATGATTGGTTGCCATCACCTGCGCCAGTTCACGCATGGAGTCCCGGTGCACCTGTACTGAATCACCCACCAGGTTGTGCAGCATTTCGGGATTCAGGGCCTGCAGATCGCCAAGCGTGACTGAAAGCTGCCGGAACTGTTCGGTCAAAGCGCGGGAGTGCTCGCCCAGCAAACTGTTGATGGCCGCGAGGTTATCGTCAACACTCCCCTGTGCCGACACCAGACCCCGCGACAACAATTCAAGATTTTGCGGCAACTGCGGCAACAATTCCGCCAGCTGCCCTACCGCTTCACTCTGCCCGCGCAACAGGCGCTCCAGCCGTTCTGTCTGCTGCGCCTGCCTGGCCAACAACTGATCAAGTCCACGGTAGACCTGCGGTAACTGTGCAACCCTGTCGAACATCTGCGCCAGTGTATCCTGCTGTTTGGTGAGCGCGCGCTGGCTTCTGTCACAGCTCCGGCTCCAGGATTCCACCCTTTTGGCGTGCGCCATATACTCCGACGCCACTGCATTCAAGGCTGGCCGCAGCCCTTCCAGTTGCGCGCAAAAGTCCCGCAGGTTGTCACCAAACTGGGCCTGAAGCCGCAGGTTGAACCCATCGACCACACGCTCAAGACTGGATACCATCTCCTCACCGGCGCTCCTGGAAAAGCTTGCGAGACTTTCCTGCAGGGCGACCAGGTTCCGGTTCAGATCGTCAATTGTGGCTGTTTCATGTGCCGGATCGGAAGGCAGGCGCAGCATTGTGGTAAAGGCACGCAGTAGCAGGGAGAGCGCCAGCCCGATGACGCTGGTGATAAATGCCGTTTTCAGCCCCGCCATCAGGTCGGCGATACTGCGGTCTATGTCGTCGAGAGAAAATCCGTACAGGCCAATAATGATGCCGACAAAGGTACCCAGGATACCCAGGGAAGTCAGAAAGCCTGCAGCTTGTTCCAGGAAGCTGCGCCCGACACCGACAAAACGAAATATCACCGCCATTGCAAAGATAGCCAACATGACTACCAGGAACGCATCGGTAACCATAGCGGGTGACAGTGACAAAAATATCTGGTTAAGCAACCCTGACATCGTTTAAGCCTCAGAAAATTTTCGCAGAGCCAGCTCGTGGTAAAAAACACCACCCGGCAGCTTTCCATGCCCCTGACCAGTCAGTTGCATACGGGGCAGAGCCCTGATCAGCTCAGTGAGGTTATTGTAAAAATTGCCTTCTCCCGACAGGGGGAACTCTTTCACCTGAACCCGGTTATTGGCCTGAATCTCAAATGTGGCCGGGCGCTTAGGCAACCTTTCCCGCTTGCAGAATATCAGATGCAAATGCCCGCTTGGTTTTAGTTTGGAAATCAGCAGCCGGCACAGAGCCAATGCCTCCTGAGGGCGGTAAAAGCTGAGTAGGTCCCAGCTGAGAATCGCATCGCACAGGCCCAGCTGGGAAAACTTGCTGAAGGCATCCCCTATGGCTTTCTCCCCATCCTTTCCCCGCTTCTTGTGCCACTGAATAACCGCGTGAAGATCCAGGACAAACAGCTCACCCGCCTGCTTTTCCAGCGCACCGATGTTCCTGCCTGTTCTGGAACCACAGTCGATGACTTTGCTCACCGGAGACTTCCGCGCCTGGACCATCGCCGAGTCCAGACCTTTTAGAGTCAAGGCCGCAGCAGACGCCTCCCCCGGGAAATGGGTTGCCACACCGGAAGCACCGCCTGGGCGCACCTTGCCCAGCGAGTTCCCGCTTTCATATTCAAAGAAATACTCGATCATATCCTTGCGCATTCCCTGGCGCTGCACCAGGGAATTACTGAGACTGAAGCGGCCAAGGCTCTCCATCAAAGTCACGGTGGCATGTTTTTGATACACCACCTTTGGGTACCCTGGGTCATCGGCCGTCTCGTAGGTAAAATCCCGCAACAGGCGGAACCTTGCCGGGCGCGCCGGCGCATTGGCACCGGTATACATCATGGCGTGCAGCAAGGTTCCCCGCTTGAGATTTGGCGCCAACAATTCCAGCAGGTAAGCAATCAACTCCTTATTGAGAAAATTCAGTAAATCCCAGCAGAGTATTACATCTAATTTTATTTTTTCCGGCTTTGGCACCAGGTGCCCGGCGAGCGCTTTTTTAAGGTCGGGCGCCTGTTGGTTGTCGGCAAAAAATTCGATCAGGTCTTCTATATAACAGGGGCAGTTCCTTTGCAGAAAAGCCTGGGTCGTTCCCACGGACAGCGGCCCCAAGTCCAGAATACGGTACCCCGGCTGAATGATTTCCTGACTCAGCGCCGCCAGGCCGAACGAGTGATGCTGCATACATCCCGACTCCAAACCCCACAGCAACTTCCCGGCGGAGCGGCCTGTTCATCACAGCCACTCGCCGAAATTAATCCACCAAGGAAAGTCGCGATCAGGTATTTTCAGCCTCGAAGGCGTTGTCGGTATAGTCGCTTGCGGCGGCAGAAGAGAACATTCCATTAGTGGATTTTTCTTCACTTGCGGCATCGCGGGGAGGCAGGCTTGGATGAACCAGTTTTTCCTTGAACTCGGTTACGCGCTCTTTCATCTCCGCATCTGTATCTACCATGTCCATGGAGCCCCGGAACTTACCGCCGTCGTCCAGTTGAATACGGGGTGCGGTCAAATTGCCCTTCACAACCGCTGTATTGCGGATTTCAATCAACTCTTCCGCCAGTGCGTCACCGGTGAGGGCGCCTTCCACAGTGATGTTTTTTGCGTGAATGTTTGCATTGAGTTCACCACCGGCGCCTATGGAAAGGTTGTGGCCTTCCATGATTACAGTACCCTCGATAGTACCTTCAATATGCAGGCTCTCGTTACCAATCAGCTCACCGCGGAATTTGATGTTTTTTCCAATCACGGACTTGTCCTGGTCATCACTGGTACGTGAATCCTGCTTGGCCGAGTCTTTTTGGTCCATAAAACCATCGAGAAAGCTGCTGGAATTCTCATCCCCGTATGGTGCCTGCTCTTCATTTGCCATGTTGTACTCCTTATTAGTATTGGGGGTAGCCGGTCGAGTGCCCCATTTGCTATACCAAGGGCAGATCTAGCTTCACCGTCTGTGCGGCGATAAAGCCTATGAATAATAAAGGTGAGAGAAACAGTCCGCATGTCGCAAAAGTCTTTTTTTCACCTGGGCGGGGACTTTTTTGGCGACCATGTGACTCACCTCACACTTTGAAGGGAACCTCGCGGTAAGAGGGAAATTCTTATTTGCCTTCGCACTCCTCAAACCGCCGGTCTAACGATCAGAACGCTCAGCTTTCAACCAGCGGCCAAGGGCCGCCAGAAAGCCCCGGCGCCCCTGTGGCAGCACATAGAAGTCACAGTGCACCTGCAAAATTCATCGACAGGAAGGCAAAACGCTGGCCAAAGGCATTTAAGGAAAGAGGTTTGATAGAGACCACTACACCCACAGTGCCTATAGGAGCAGGTAATCGCACTCGGTGCAGCTCAGGGCGCCCGGTATTTCGAGGCGCCCTGCCCCTGGAATCAGGATCGCTTTCGCCTGGTCGGTCTGGGTTGGGCTGGTGTGTGGGAGGAAGGGAATATGGCCTGGTGGTCCGCAAGCGTCCAGGCCTCCTCCTGCAGCTCAAATAAGCGTTTGAGCCATAGCAGGCTGTTGAATACGTGTTTTTCAGCAGCCTACTGTCCCGAACAGGGATGGTCGGGTCGCAAATCAAGCATGTAACTGCTTGATTTTTCGTGGAAGGTTTGCGGATATGCGCCGCAAACCCGGGTTGAGGAAAGCCAGGGAGGGCTTTTTCAACAACCTGATAGGGGCCGGCCGCCTTCGTATGGCGCAATTTCCAACTCCACGATGTCGTCGTGGATGGCTACCGCCACAATGATATAAAAACCTTCCAGTTGTAGTGGCTGAGACAGTCGACAGGGAAAGACAGGCATCTTTATAGGCTCCTCGAATCGCCTGTGGCGGAAAGCCGCCAACTAAGCGCATAGCTTTGTTTCTCTCGCCGCAGGCACGGCCCTTATATTCTTATCGCACGCCACCCGCCGATCGAAAATCTGAGAAAGGCATATGAGCGAAAACGGTTGGTACTATCGCACTTGTACTTTCCCTTTTATGCGGCGGGCTCCGTATATTTTGAGAAGACCGCCTCTTTATGTCAGGATAGTCGTCGTACAAACCCAATCAGAAGCTAAGTAAAGACAGGGGGCGGATGCGGAGAAGGTATTCGACAGCTTCATAATGACGCACGAAGCGAAATACCCGAAAGCTACCGGGTGTCTATTTAAAGACCACGAAGAGCTGATGAGCTTTTACGACTTCCCGGCAAAGCACTCTGGCAGAGCATCCGGACAAGGAACCCAATCGAGTCGACGTTCGGGGCTATACGGCACCGGATTAAGCGCTCAAAAGGCTGCTTATCAGGAAAATGGAGAAAGCTCCGGGGCTTTGACTACCTTGCCAAGATCATGACCAGAGTGAAATTCAAGGATGGGGAGGAAGTGACAACAGCCAGCCATAGCGCTGCTTAATCAGGTTTATTGAACACCAGAATTGACAGCAAATCGTTTTACCAAGGCCAGAATTAATGAGCCATAGCTTACATCCACAGAAAATTTTTTCCAAGTTATTGATTTCATTGGGGTCGAAAAGCTCTCAAGGGCTATTGGTTAAACCAAGTGATTTTAGCCAATAGCTTACTATCACGAGTTGCAAAATAAATACAAATCTTTAAACTATTAGCAATAATGATTTTTATAGAGAATTTGCGTATAGCGCTTTGGAAAAGATAGCCATATAGATAGTGAGCCACTGGCTCTTTTATAAACTGTTATGCGCCCAACCCGTAAAAAGGATAATAATATGGAACAGGCAGGCCAGTCGCAGTATCAAGAGGTAGCAGTATCAAACAAATTTGCGGCGTCCACACGCAGACCCCTTTATGGAAAATTCTCTATCGTTCTGCTTGGTGTGATCCTTATCTCACTGATCCCTCACTACTCACAAATCGCAAGCTCTTCGAGCCGCGTACCTATCGAGCTTATTGTTCATGGAGTTTTGTATTTAGGCTGGTACATTTTGTTTTGCTTTCAAATCCATTTGATAAGTTCAGGAAAGCGCTCTGTTCATAGGAAGCTGGGGTACGCAAGTATTTTCTTTTTTGTTCTATTAATCATCAGTGGTATTGAGATGATGGTCGGAATTATGGGTAGTCAGGATCCAGTAAAACAAAGTTTATTTTGGGGCGTTTTGCATACGGTTATTTTCTTTGCTGCCTTTTATATATTAGGGGTGTTCTCCAGGGGTAACTTGCATGCGCATAAACGCTTTATGCTTTTAGCGTCTTTAAGTATGATTTCCGCTTCTATAACTCGAGTCGCCTATTATCCCATAATCCCTATCGATGGCACGGCAGTTACTATTCTATGCACCTATGGTTTGCTACTTGTTCCACTGATTATTGACCGTTTTAAGTTTGGGCGCGTGCACCCAGTTTTAAAATTTTCCATTCCGATATATATCGTTACGCAAATTGCTTTTATAGCAATTTTGCCATCAACAGAGGTTGGAAGAGCAATATTCTTTCCATCTTAGTGGGGCGTATAACAAGTCAATTAAAGCTGGCCCAGTAAGCGCCTCTGGATCGACACATGACCTCCATCAGTGTAGTGGCGCTCACTGGGCATCTTATGAAGATTTCATTCAACTTAGGTGTCCACTTGTTGATAGCTGGACACCTAAATTACAGCGCAGAATTTGGCTTGGTAGATGAGTTTGCCGGACGCTTACCGACAGTGAGTGTATTTTCCCTTTGGAAAAAGAACTCGAAGGGGAATGACCCCAATAAAGCAGCTGTAAAGCTGCAATAAAAAAGGGCCACCTTGTTGGGTGACCCTTTCTGTTTAGAAGCCTGACGATGACCTACTCTCACATGGGGAGACCCCACACTACCATCGGCGATGTTGCGTTTCACTGCTGAGTTCGGCAAGGGATCA